>JAPLCS010000331.1 GCA_026392145.1 Fimbriimonadales bacterium
ATGAAGCACCTCGAGGCTTCTACACCGAATCGACAAACAGCCGAAACCTTATCTCCTGCCCTGCCGGTATGACAACATCCACAACATCTTCTAAGTCAGTGAACGATTGCTACACGCCGATTGTTCAAAACATTGTTGGGCTCAAAACTCCTAAAGCTCTAAAGTACAAAGCATCTACCAACCTAGCCATTATCACCAACACAAAGGCACTAGCTACATACAAGATCGTAGGACCTTGCACAGCCAAGGTAGCCAACATTGTCACAAAGGTGAAGGGTAAGAAGGTAACCACAAAGATGCTCAAGGTGACTGGGGGTAAGAAGGCAGGAAGCTGCCAAATTGACTTCCTATCACCTAGCTCAGGTAAATATCTAGAGTTGAGGAAAGTAGTCAAGATCAAGGTTTCTAAAACGGGAAAATAACTTCAAGCAAGTGGTTCTCTCATAAATAGAAGGCAGTTCTAAGCAACCTTTCTATATCAACGCAGGCGATCAGGGCATGCTTGCCCTAGCTGGCATCTATGACTGGTGGTTAGACCCAACCAAGAAACCAGATGACCCAACAAGATGGTTACTATCCTTTGCAATCCTTACTAAAGATGCAGCAGAGCCTCTAGCTCCTATTCACGAGAGAAACCCAATACTTCTATCTGAATCTTCAATGACCGAATGGTTAGACCCGGACAACCTAGAAGATCCTGAGAATACAACTCAAGACCTACTAAACGAAATAGCCAATGAATCAGATCACATCGCTGAGCAAGTGTTGTTTTGGCCTGTAGGTCTTGAGGTTGGGAATGTTAGAAATCAAGACAAAAACCTTGTGGCAGAAAGCTAATCTTAGAATTTATGCCTGTTAAGCAATGTGCCGTGGAGAATATGCTTTGTTTCGCCAATTTTAGTTCTCACCATGATTGATGCCTTGCACTCTTCACTTTGGAAATTTATTTGTCGGGTTGAAGCCATCAAGAAACTTTTGAAACGAAACCTGATTTCTAACTTGTTGGCCCATGTCCGTTCCAATTAGAGATGTGAATTTTGGATCTGACAGTATCCTTCCAGTAAAGACCCACTTACCTTTGTCCTTACTACTTGCGGCTGGTTCCCAAGAGTCCGGGTCAATCTCGTAAACGCCGCGAATTATTCCATGTGAGATCACCAATGCTATCTGGGCCTTTTCTCGAATCTCTTTGCCAACCTTCCAAACTCCCTGTGAAACTTTGAGCAATTCTTTGGGATTCATATCTGGCTCCCAAAGTCGATTTAGTTTCAACACCAGGATTGGTTGTTTGATGGAAGGCGTCTTAGCTTTGCCATGTCTTCCTAAAACAGTCTCGAGAGAGGCCAGTCCCAGTTCATGGTGTTCGTGCCCGGCAACTAAATTTGTGAGTTTCGAGACACCATTGCTCGTTGCTCGGTTTGCAAGAAAGACGTCTATCACCGCCTGCTCGACAGCGAAAGCGATGTCTTCAGTCTTCAAACCACTTCGCAAAAAGAGGTGCTCAACTTCGAGCCCCTCTGATTCGATATCCTTAATCCTTTTTAGCTTCGCCTTTTCAGACGTAGGGTTCTTGCCAGACTCCGTGACGTGTTTAAGTATGCGCTCGCCTTTTCCTTTTCCCACATAGAAAACTTCACCATTGCGTGGGTCCCTTAGTGCATAGACGTAATAGCCCAAGGCAAGTTGAGTATCAAAAGGTATTTTTTTCGGGCTGGCTTTGCTAGCTGCCGTGGTTGATGCCATGTTCTCTCATTTCGTATTTTCTTATCCTGGCTGCCAGAGACTTTGCCAGCGCGGAGAAGAGTTGAACCAATACTCTCATCTCAGGTACCACTTTGTGCTGACCGAAAGCAAATTTCTGTTCCCAACTGAGCATTGAATGGTGAAATCTTGTCTACGGTACACTATCACCATGGATGAAGAACTAGCACTTCAAGCACTCAAGCGATTCATTGCAGACCGGGACTGGGGCCAGTTTCATACGGAAGAAAATCTAGCAAAGAGCATCAGCGTGGAGGCGGCTGAACTGCTTGAAATTTTTCAGTGGGGAAATATTGCCGATCCAAATCGAGTCAAAGAGGAAGTGGCAGACGTTCTGACTTACTGCTACTTGCTAGCCATGAAATTAGGAACAAATCCAAGCAATTTAGTCCTTGAAAAATTGCAAGAAACCGAAATCAAGTATCCAGTTGAAGAGGCAAAAGGGAGAAGCACAAAATATGACCAACTTTGAAATTAAGGCAGCACCTTTTCACATTGGTGCCATAGACACCTTGGCGTCAGTCGAGCCAAAGATGAACGACTGGCCTGTCGTCTACACAATCAATGATTCCAAATATATCTACATAGGTGAAACTACAAGCGCTTCCTCTCGCATGCGAAATCATAAGTCCAAGGTATCGATGAAAGGTTTAAAGGAAGTAAGAATAATCCTTCATCAAAAATTCAACAAATCAGCCTGTCATGACTTAGAGTCTCATCTAATTAGGTACTTCCATGCAGACGGCAAGTACAAGATTATGAACGGAAATGCAGGCATTAGTGACTACGACTATTTCAATAGAGATGACTACAGACAGTCTTTTGATCAGATATTCGAGGAGCTAAGACTTCAGGGATTGATGGTTAAGTCAATTCCAGACATCGTAAATGACAACATATTTAAGTACTCACCATTCAAGTCTTTGAGCCTAGATCAGTCTCTTGCAATGGAGTCGATACTCGAGACACTTCTTCCAGTGAAACGCTCAAGTTCAAGCAATCAGATAGTGGTTCAAGGTGGCCCTGGGACTGGTAAAACTATAGTTGCCGTTTATCTGATTAAGCTCCTAACAGACATCGCACTAAGCAACCCAGAAGATGAACTTGAAATTGATACGCTCTTTTCGGATTACTTCAAAGCCGGCTACAAAGAGGAGCTTGAGGATTGGCGGATTGGTCTCGTAATACCTCAACAGTCGCTTAGAAAGACCCTGAAACTTGTTTTCAAGACCGTTCCAGGGCTTCATCAGAGCATGGTCTTGAGCCCTTTCGATGTCGGCAAATCAAACGAGAAATGGGATTTGCTCATCGTAGATGAAGCTCATAGATTGAAGATGCGATCGAATATGTCCGCACCAACTCTAAATACTCTCTTTAGAGACACAAACATCAAACTTTTCGGTAAGAACCGAGGCGATGACAACTCTCTTACCCAACTCGATTGGATAAACAAGCAGTCCAAGAATCAAATTCTACTTCTAGACGAAGCTCAAAGCGTCTTGCCTTCTGACTTGCCGCTTCAATTGATCCAATCGATAGTTACCTCTGCAAGGAAATCCCATAATCTTTTCACTCTAGAAACTCAACTCAGAGTCCAAGGTGGGAAAGACTTCATCGACTATGTCAGTGCTGTTATCGAAGGAAGTAACCCAACCAAGAAAGTAGACTTCGGAGACTATGACTGCCGGCAGTTTAGTGATTTGAATCAAATGATAGAGGAGCTAAAAGCCAAAGAAGCCGAAAAGGGGCTTGCTCGACTAGCGGCTGGATTTGCGTGGAAGTGGAAGACCAAGAATAGGAGAAATTCTCCGAATAAGCACGCTTTTGACATGGAAATTGATGGCGTTCAATTAGCGTGGAATCGGGCTCAAACTGATTGGATCAACTCACCGACTGCAATTGATGAAGTTGGTTCAATTCACACTATTCAAGGCTATGACCTAAACTTCTGTGGTGTCATTATCGGGCCAGATCTCTACTACGACAAAATCGAGAACAGAATCAAATTTAGTCGAAAGAACTATTTCGATCCAAAGGGAAAAGAAAACAATAAGAAACTAGGTATCGAGTACACCGATGAAGATTTACTCAAATTTGTTAAGCAAATCTATCGTGTTCTACTCACACGCGGAATATATGGGACATTCATTTATGTTTGTGACCCAGAACTGAGGAAATACATGAGCGAATATTTTCCGAAGGCTTAGCTGGTGTTCATGACCGAGGTTTTGAACGCGAATATGTTTGGATAGAGCCTAAGAAAATATTTCAATATTACACGATTGCTTACTTCGATTCACTCTTCAAACAATCTCTATACATCTTTGCTGATGCTTTGAGTTCCCAACGGAAGCAATCGATACCCTGATTCTCCAAAAATTTCTTTCATGCGCACGCCAACTAGCCTCTTTGTTGTATCAGTAATCTCGAAAATAGCGTTTTGTTCGTAGTTATCTGCTAGAAGGTATACCTGTTCAAATGTTTTTAACTCAACTCGGTTAGGGATGAGCAGCGATTCCTCTTTCCAACCTCCGCCTGGTTCCTGGCCCAGAACTGGAATAAACGTCAATCCCCGTTTTTGGAGGTCAATTATGAGGTTGCTTTGCAAAGCTTCATTCTGTTCGAAATAGCATTCCCGCCCAAGTGGGTTCCATGCGGTGATTATTAACGCTGAACTGACTTCAAGATCAAGCAAGCCTAAGACCCCGCCAGGTTTGGATACACTCCCTTGAGTCGTATCAGATACTGCACCCCAGGACATCCCATCTGGAGTGCTAAAAATGAGCTCTGTTTTTAGATAGGACTCTACTAAATGGTTCATTTAGAACTCTAGCCGCTTCTCATTCACCATTGACTTTGCTCAGTCATTCTATTTCGTGGCTCCCGTGATCTCTTTGTGCAAGCGTTCTAGCACCTGCCCGACATTTTTCTCTAAAAAGTCAACATCCACCAGAATTTCCCCAAGCGCAGAAAGAGCTCGCGTATGGGCAGCTTTCAAATGGGTTACCCTCGCAAAATTGTCCTTGATGGTCTTCACCTGTTCGTTAACGTGTTCAAGTGTTTCGGAGTCCAAGTTGGCTTTTTGGTCTTTGATTCTAGCTTTGGCGAGTAAATAGGCAAATCGAATTTTATCTTCGTCTAGTTTTTCGTGATCATCCTCAAGCACAAGTATTGCTCTACGATTCCCCCAGTCCTCCCAGAATGGATATGAGCCGTCTAGGCTATAACCTGATTCATTTGTGACAATGATGCCATAGTCTCCTTCCCTGTTCGATACGCCTTTTTCTAGTGCAGCGAGCAAACTTGGTTTAGAAGTTTTCTTATTGTGATGCTTTGCCTCAATGACTAATTTGCCAGACACATTGTTAATTGAGTCAAATCGGTATTGGACAGATATGTCACCTTCGTCATTACCGTCGACTCCGATTGCATGTTGAAGCCCTACATCATCCGCCAGATCACCGTATTCGTCCGCAATTGACTGGATGATGAAAAAGACAGCACTTTCAAAGTCCGTACCCTTTTTAGATGCACCACGTTGTGACTTTTTAGACCCTTTGTCTTCGTTCAGTTTATCAAGAATCTCCTGAGCCTTGTCATAGACATTTTTCAAGGGTCGAGGCATTAATGAATTATCTGGAGCAGCGTCGAGAGAGAGAAGGCTTGCAATTGCTGATTCGCGCTTTGCTAGATAGGCATCAACAGCGGCCTTGATTTTGGCGACTGTTCCTTCCGAGTTTTTGTCATCAAACTCGAGATCCAGTTTTTCATCAAAATCATCACGCCAGTCCTTCAATTTCTTCATGAGATTGAGCTCTGATTCAGAGGATTCGTCTGAGATTTCAGCCATTAGGCCTCGAAGAAACTCTTCGTGATCGGTCTCGAGTTTTTCAAGCTCTTCGCGAACATCATCTACGCTCTGAGCCAAAAGTTGGGTAGTTGCTGTAGTTTGAATTACCTCTTTGACCTTAGCTCCGAGCATAACAATCTCAAGAAAGGCATCTTCGACTGAGCTGCCCTTTGCTCTCTCCGTTAAAATTTGCACCAAAACGCGGTCGTCAAGTTGACCTTGTACCTTAACTAAATTTCCTGTGATCTCTATTTTCATTGGAGTTCCTTTATTCTGAGGTTCTACTCTTCTTCGAAAGAAGCATCTCTAAATTTGAGTGCCTTCGCATTTTCTGACACCGTGCGCTGTACTGCGGGATCAAAACCATTTTTCTTCTTTGCCTGAATTTCTACAGTAATTTCAAGTTCAACGTCGCTGTCTGAAATACGATCCAAGATTTCGCGGTTCAAGTTTGTGAAGTCCCGAGCATAGGAAACTGAATCAATCACTAATGTTCCAAAGAACCTATTGTTTACAATTGGGGATGGTACTGGATCTACCACCGTGACTGGTTGAGTTGTACTAGATTCACCGCCACCTGAAGAGTCCGGGATTTCAGGAATCACGGTGTCTTCGTTCTTAGTTGCGGCAAGGTCTGCGGTTCTCTGTTCTTTTGCCTTAGTGATGGTCACCAACAAAGTGGCGTCCGTAACCTGAACCGCGTGGGTATAGTCCCCAGGTAGAACGAGGTCTATGTACCTGCCTGTTTTGTCTTCTACACCTTGTGCGACACCAAAGGCTTCTTCCCCGAAGAGAATCGCAGCTGGAAGAGACTTCACGGCCTCATCCAATACTGACCTGTTGGCGAGTTTTGGAAGGTAAGTGTGACGTGTAAAGTATGTCCACAGTTCATCAACTCGCAGGTCGCCTTTCCCCCAAACGAGTTTGAGGTGCGTGCTGAGCTCAGCTCCAATTCCCGCCGCGCTGAATACCGACACTACGACGCCACTTCGTTGAAGTTTTTGGCCAACTCGCTCCGCTAGGGATTGGCTAGAGGTCTCCACTTTTGAAAACTCAAGCTCATACGGCTGTGTTGCGTCGAGCTGACTTGCGTTAGCTGCCCAGGAATATGTTTCTCCGATTTTGTCGGTCACTGAGCGGTCAGTTCTAGAAACCCATTCATCAGCTTGTTTCTTTTGTTGAGCACTCAAGTTGAGTTGTTCAAAATTCCGGGCTACGAGCTGCCAACCCAGGTGCTGTCTAACTGCATCTTCTAAGTTCTCGAGCTTTTCTTGATCCGGTGCAGCAAAAACTAGCGTGTTCCTCTGGATTCGCTGTCCACTGCCTTTGGTTTCAATCATCTTTTTGATAAAAGTACTTGCGGAGTTACCGGGTACCTTTTTGGAGTAGCTGAACTGAGGATGCAGTATCACAAGCCTCAAATTCTCACTTTCAGGAACGTCTCCGCTAGTGCTTGGAGCTATGTGCACTCCATCGAATATCCCGCGACCTTTTCCCTCTGATTGAAGCCTTCGAACAATCTCCTGCCAAACCTTTTCAGGCTCGTCACGCATCCGATCAGAGTAATCTTTGGCAGTTTTTGATGCCGAAGCTTGGGTATCAAACCAATAATGGCCCTGCTCTTCGAAGAAGTATGTGGACCTCTGCGACATAAGATCGAGCGCACTTCCAAAGTTGCCGATGGCATCGCCCGGGATTGCAACACCAAGCCATAGGTATTGTTTTTCAAGCCCCTTGCGCGTGCTTCTTAATCTCGGAGCTGAGCCCATAAATATGGCTCTTGCTACACGTCGCGTAACGTGACGCTGTCCAAGATTTGGTCGGTCATTGTCAATTTTGTTCGAGACGGCCGATTCACCGTCAATGTCTGCGTCGATAATCGGCTTCCAAGAGTCATCTAAATACTGAGTAAGAACCTGGTTAACTCTTGGCTCATCTAGTGGAATAGATCCTGAAAGAATCAGCGGGCCTGTGTCACCTGATTTCCATAGCTCATGAACGACCGCACTCATCAAACTTAGAACGCCACGAGTACGTTGGAATCTATCTAACGTTGACCAGTCTTCATAGAGCCTATCGAAAAGCTCAGGATGAACTGGGTAAGAGGAAATAATCCTGCTCTCATATTTTGGATCCTCCGCTTCAACAGGAAACTGCCCGTGATTTTCGCGGTACAGTTTGACGAACTTTTTCGCAATTGCCGCTATGTCCGCGTGGCCCTGTGAATCAGGTGTCTTAAACAAACGTCGCCGAACAATTTCGAACGATTCTTGTTTTGAAGTTGGTCTCCACTGGTCAGCCACACGACGAACTACATTTTGGAGTCGTTCAAGTGCTACCTGTCCATTTGAACCTCCAATCTCAATGTCGCTTCCGGAAGCGATCCCCTCTAGATTAATGACATCAGAGGCGGGGATTGAAACGATGAGCATTAGACCGGGGACACCTTGAACCATTTCTGTAAGTGCTTGAGCGAATGTGAATTGCGTATCAAAAGTACCTGCAGGCAGGTCGTCTTTTCCAACAAGCTGGCGAGCATAAGCTACCCACTCATCGATGAGAATGATGGCAGGTCCAAAACTCTTAAATAAACTCCCTAGCGCATCTCCCGGACTTGTTCCGTTTTTATCTGATTCGGCGATCATTTGGTAGGCCTCGGCCCCGCCAAGTTGCCAGGCAAGTTCTCCCCAAATTGTATTTACAACAGTTCCATCAGTTTTTATCGATGGGGCACCAGCTTTTAAAGAAGTTCCAACTAGAGCGACGCGGCGAACACCCAATTCCTCTATCTTTACTCCACCGTTAGCAACTATCAGCTCCTGTATTTCCTGAGGAAACTTTGCCGCTGGAATACCCGAAAACAGATGAAATAGCGCGAGCATAGAGTGCGTTTTTCCACCACCGAAATTGGTTTGCAAGTTAACAACTGGGCTGGCATTCATGTCTCCCGAAAGACGTCTGAGTGCTCGCGAAAGCAAATCCTTGAGGCCTTCTGTTAAGAAGGTACGGGAGAAGAACTCAACCGCGTCAAGGTACTCAGGGCTGGCCTCACCCGTGGCAACTAGATGCAGATCAGCAGCAAACTCTGAGGCATTGAATTCGCCTCTGGCAACATCATCGTGGGGCTGAATTACCTCCCGCCAAGGCTTTAGACCTTCACCAGCTACCACAGCCATGTTCGTGCGCCGAGTGGATTGTCGATTTTGCTCTTCAAAAACTGTTCTCTGCAAATCCATCCTGAGTTTCCGAACATCGTCGGCAGAATCAACAGCATTAGCAGCTCCAAGTAATCGCTCAATTGTGTCCAAAATGCGGGCTGTATCATCGCTACTAAATGGCTCGTTGTGGGCCCACTGATTTCGAGCTTCTCGAAGCTCTGTGGCAAATGCCTGCTCTGCCCTCGAAAGCGATTCCTTGAAGTCGTATCCGCACTCAGTGATAGCACGTAACTGCACCTGCGGATCATGCTTCTGGTACGTTTTAGTCGCTCCACCCACCTTCGCGGCATCTTTTTGAGCCCAGACGATATGCCAATCTCTTGAGTTCATTGACTTCTGCATGACTTCATCAACTAAGTCTTTCAACCCTTCAGCCAGGAGTTCAAAACCTTTACTCACACGGTCTCGGTTGCTAATCGCCATCTTCTTGCTCCTCTAGATAATCAAACAAAGACGATTCTTTTAGTTTTGGCCTGTTTAGATCTCGGTGTGACTGCAAAGTGAGGTCACCCCAAGCACTAACTAGGCTGTTGAATAGAATGGCATCTTTTGTGTCTCCATTTTTCTCTGCCTCGTAGAAGAGCAAAAAGCCAAGTTCCTTTACAGGATCCAGCCCCACTCGACTCTCGACAGCTGGAAGCTTATGGGCAACAGCTTCAGCGCCTTTTGTAGCCATCATTCCAGCAAGTCTTACCGTGCACTCCCAGATACTAATTGATTCGTCATTGAACGGATCCCAGCCTGCGGAATCTGCGAGCTTTGAAGGCGAAATAAGATGCGCTTTCCCGGCTTTTGCGGAGAATATTCCACCTCGCTCTAGAACTGGTATTGAGGTGTCAGATGATCTCGCGAGTTGGTCTGCGATTCCAGATGCTTCATCATTCCATCCATACTGTTTGTACCATTTGACCGCGAATCTAGTAACTGGGTCAAAGTCTGACTCCTGTTCGTTGAGGACATCATCCAAAGCGGTATTAATTAGTAGCAAAGCCTCCTTTACAGACATATCGGTGCCATCGTTTTCTCGCACGCGCGAGTATCTCGAAAAGACAGAGATTCCAGGCCCAATAGCTGCCTGCGCGAGGTCAACAGGTGCAATTGCTCCTTGCATCAATTCACGCAACGCACCGGGTAGTTCATTCTTTAATGCACCCAAGAAACCGCGTCTGGTTGTCGCCTCTGCATGTTCGCTGCGAGGCCGGCATGAGAGGACAATCGAGGAGGCTAGAACATTCGTACCGTTCCCAATCATTCGATTTGCTAGTTCACTTCGAACGGGCCAAGTAGCCGTTATCTCCCAACCAGACTGAATTAGTCCGCTGAGTAGTGTGTGCCAACCTGTCGAACTCTTGCCTGTAGCATCTTCTTCCTGTTGTTTATAGGCGTAATAGATAGTGATTGGAGCTGCGTGATCGGCCTGTGCTCGGATCCGAGTAAAGACCGAGTTGAATCCATCAACGAAAAATGTTTCTGCAGCTGCTTTAGAGCCGTGTCGTGTTGGATCGGCTACAAGTTCATCTGCTTTGGGGGTCAAAATGGTATCTAGAGTTTTAGGTAAAACTTGGAGAAGGGAACGCCTGAGCCAGACATAGAAAAAGTCTGATAAGTCTGCATATCCAATATTGTCGTAATACGGTGGGTCAGTTGAAATAACAAATCCGAGGTAGTCCCTAGTTGCAGCGTTTGCTTGGGAGACAACGCCTTCGTTCCGGGTAGGAGCATTCATTACAGCTTTTGAGACCCACTCAACCTGGCCAACAAAGTTACCCGTTGAGGAAGAGAATGGGTTGCTCTCCGCATAATCCCAAACCATTGGAATCGCTTGTCGTGCGAAGAGATTTCGAATGGTCTCTCGCGTGCTGCTCCATGAGTTCAGCGCATTTCCGTAATCAGTGGTTCGACCAATTGCTAGCGCAAGATACACGGCGATTGCGTCCCCGTAAGCCACGGCACCATTTCCACCGTCTTCAAGCGAGTTACCTTCTGGAATGCCTGACGCAAGTGTATCTGCGACAACTTTTTCACGAATCACCTGCAAGTTGTCGGAAAGTCCCACGAGTGTTCCAATTTGGCGGTCGGAAAAAAGGTCTGACCATTCCGTTAGACCGTAGTTTGGGGTCTTGAAATCTCTGGGGTTAGTAGGAATGGTTCCACTTGGAACATTAATTGGACGGTCTACGTTTGCGGCTTCCGCCTGATCATCGTTCGGTGCCATATATATCCGACCAGAAGGTCCTTCAACGACCATAGCCATGAGTACTTTCCCTAAACGCCCAGCTCGGCCCTCTTTGCGAACATAGTCAAGTGAGATAGGTGTTCCATCGCCAACGGCAAATCCGCCTCGGCGTCCGATAGTTCCGTCTTCATCCGGTTTAGGGCCATCAGGATCGTGATTAACGCGGAACTTCAACTCACTATTCTCAACTGTCGCTACGATGTAGGCCTCGCTACCTTTTTTCTTACTCAACCACCAAGAGCGAACAAGCGGAACCATAATTGGGTTAGCTGGGTTTGGGCTTTGTACAGTTCTAGCCCAAATCCAAGCGATTACCTTCGCATTTGAACTTCCCCCGATTGAAACCTCTGGGTAGTGGACATCAAGTTGTGACGCGGTTAGGTCGCGCAACGCCTTGCCATATTGACTTATGTCTGCGGCAAGACCTTCGGTCTTTGTCCAAGAAAACTGACTCTCTGCAAGCCCTGGGTAGACTGGTCTACTCCCAGCAAATCGAGCAGGGAACTCAAGGAGACTCTTGTTCAGGACAACGGCTAGCGGATTCAAATCTGATGCACTAGACAGCAGCCCCAGCCTTTGGGCCTCGATTGGGATACTGCCACCACCTGCAAATGGATCAAGTACTCGAGGCAATTCACCTTCATTTGAGTTAAGAATTTCCTGAAGAGCCTCATCAAACAAAGCAGTGTTGTTGAGGTTATCCCAGTTCACGAGTTCCTCTATCAGTCTGTGCAAACGAAGTCGCTCACGATCTTGCAATTCGATCGTTGGGAATTTATCTACATCTGAAGAAGGATCGTTAACCAATTGCGCAAATAGAATGGCTCGAGCCGTTGCTAAGGGTCTACGTGCCCAGTAGAGGTGAAGTGTCGAAGGATGCCCGTGTCGTATGCTCTTCTCGCGGGCAGACTCTCGATTAATTGCTTCCAGTGGAAGCGAGACTTCAATGAGCTTCTTTTTATAGGTCACTCTGGTTACCTGTATCCTTCGATAAGTTATCTAAATGGTTATTCAACATGGTCAATGCGGTTCATCACCAATTAGCCAGTAGTCCTGCCATCGCTCATTTATAGATGCTGTTCTTTCACTGAGTTGTAGGTGATCAAAAGCTGTAGACAAATATCGCACCTCATCCAACTCTAAACCTTCAGGGGATACCGAAACTAAAGCCAGACGGTGAGAAAAACCTTGAGTTTGAGCGAAACTAACCTCACTCGCAGTGATTGTGAAAGTATCGGCACCGGCAATTCGGCCCTTAACTTCCAAATATACAATTTCCCCATTTGGAGTGATCGAACGCAAATCAAAACCGCGGTTGTTTGGTGGCATCTCAAAAGGGTCGCGACCGAGTTCGCGTTCACACTTCATCACAAGGTCAACCGCCCGTCGCTCAATGATTTTCCTGTCCTCCGCAGAAGCTGCAAAAGTACCTTGTTCGTGGGTCTCAAGCAGCAGTTTGGAAGGAACTACGATAGCGGCTGTTCTGACGATTGGTGCAAGGGCTATGAGTGTTGCCTCCCGCTCGATTTCTAGCAAACGAGAATCCCTTCTTGCCTCTAGATTTCGAGCGCGTTCAAAAGCCGTTCTTGCGCTTATAGAAGAAGGCTTGCCTCTGTCTTCTTGATATAAAAGACGGTTGTGTTCCGTGTCCCAATGGTTTATCTCTTTGTTCAGTCGTTCGAGAATTTGTAAACGTGTCTTGTCTCGAATCAGTGCCGCGGTTTCCCGGCGACCTTGGAGAATGGGTGTGATTCCAAGTTCTACAGATCTTCGGCGTGCAACACTTAGGTCCTCGTCGGCCAATTCGACACTTGCGATGACCTTCTCCAGTTGCGGGATCTGATCAAGAGAAGGTGAATCAAAATCGAGGTAAGGGGCCAAGTTTGCCACGGATGCGCTTGAATCAGCACTAACCTCAATGAAGTCAAAATGCCGATCCACTGTCATGGGTGGGTTGGACGAATTTACTATACGCTGCTCTATCGCATAAAGTCGAGAAACGTTAGAGCGTTGATTCTCGCTATTGTCTATGAAGATTGTCCCCAGCTCAAGCGACTTACCTAGATCCTCAATCGTCAACTGGATTACGGCTTCGAGTAAAGGATGCCCGGGTGCGAGCAACGTGGCATCGGGCTTCCCCGTAACTCGCTTTTGTTCGATCTTGAAGGTGACTCTTTCGTAGTGTTCTATGACTGGCGCACGGCGATCCAGCGATAGTGCCTTGTCTCGTATTCGAGATGGCACGCGCAGAATCTCGTATCTGTCCTGCTCTCGGAGTCTTAATTTACCGCCAAGCCGTTCAAACGCTGGAACGAAGAAGCCTCTAATGAAACCAGGTTGGAGGCGCTTCTCCTGAGCAGCTTCCATCATTTTCCGAATCCCATCAATGTCCACTCGCTGGAACATCTCAGGGTGCAAAGCTCGCTCCTCCAGTAATTCTGCTAACCCCAGTGTCACGCTTTCATCGATAATTTGGTGGAGTCGCTCACGAATCTCAGGCTGATTGCCATACCGGATTGCTTCGATGATTAGAGATCGAAGTGGCATATCGCGGAATGCATTGCCTTCACCTAAAACATTGAACAAGTTTCCGTTGTAAGCCTTACCTTGCTGTTCAATTTTCTGGAGAAGCCGCGTAAAAACCTCCCCTTCTCGCGTATTCGCGGCAACCAGATTCCAGAGGCGGCAAACTTCTTCTTGACCGATCCTGTGAATTCGGCCGAATCGTTGTTCAATACGATTTGGATTCCAAGGCAAGTCGTAGTTAACCATCAAGTGAGCACGCTGGAGGTTCAGCCCTTCACCTGCAGCATCTGTAGCAACGAGAACTAGGACATTTGGGTCCTCGGAGAATTGCTCTTGAACGAGCTTACGTTCATGTCGTTTAGTTCCGCCGTGAATTGTCACTACAGCCTCATCACGACCAATCATGTTTCTTATTTTCTCCTCTAAGTAGCGAAGAGTGTCCTTATGTTCAGTGAAAATAATAATTTTGTGCAGATTGCCATCAGTAGAGCCGAGAAGGAGGTTGTCTTGAAGAAGAGAACTTAGTTCCAGCCATTTTCGGTCGATGTCGAGGTGGCGAACCCTGCGTGCCAGAGTCACCAATCCTTTTAGCACTTCTATTTCAGCTTGCAATTCTGCGATGCTTCTGGCCGCAGTTGCTAGATCGACAAACTCGTCAACTTGGTCTTCCAAAACCTCCCTTTCGGCTGCTGTTAGCTCCTCGTCGTAATCTTCAAAGGAACTGGCGTCAAGAAGTTCACTAGGTGAGTTCCTAATTTTAGAGATCTCCTGGGTCAGAGTCTCATCTCTAACTCGTTGCTCCAACTTCTCTTGCCGTCTTTCAAGAGATCTGAGAATGGCTTCAGGGCTGCTTGCAAGTCTGCGCTGAAGGATCGTTAAAGCGAAACCTATGTTGTTTCCACGCTTCTTGTCTCCAGCCTGAGCTACTGCGTCGGCTCTGTTCATCTCATCACGAACATAAGCGGAAACCGCTTCATAGAGACTTTGCTCGGCTTCGGAGAGGTCATACTCCACTGTTTCAGCTCTGCGTTCAGGGAAAAGTGGCTTGCCCTCAAAGGTAAGCAAGTCTTCCTTGACCATGCGCCTCATCAAACCATCTGTGACAGTTTTATGGACTCCGTCTCTAAACTTGCCTTCAAATCTGTCTGGGTCTACGAGGGACATAAAAAGCTGAAAGTCCTCCTCGTTCCCTGCGTGAGGAGTGGCAGTCATCAACAGGAAGTTTCGTGAAATTTCAGACAAAAGTTTGCCAAGCGCAAAACGTTTGGTTTCCTTGACTTCCCCGCCCCACGAACTAAAGTGGGCGCTCATCCTGTGAGCCTCATCCACTACAACCAGGTCCCAAGATGTTTCTTGAAGTTGTTTTAGGACGGAATCATCAGCACGACTCAATTGATCCATTCGAGCAATAAGCATAGAGTGAGGGCTAAAGATGTTACCGGCATTAAGGCTCTCAAGCATCTGCTTAGTGAGAATCTCGAAACTCAGGTCAAACTTGCTGCTTAATTCTTCCTGCCATTGGTCAACAAGACCGCCTGGCGCAACAATCAAACACTTCCCTAGGTCCCCGCGGAGTTTGAGTTCTTTAATGTACAAGCCAGCCATGATGGTCTTTCCTGCGCCAGGGTCATCTGCGAGAAGATATCTGAGCGGAACGCGAGGCAAAAATTCACCATACACTGCGCGAATTTGGTGCGGAAGTGGTTTCAAGTCTGATGAGTTTACGGCTATGAACGGATCGTAGAGTGCCGCATATTTGATACGGAGCGCCTCAGCTGCCAATTTAAAGTCATCGGCATTACCTTCAAATGTGAATGGGCTTGCTTCTGACGCCCAACTGAGGCTCTCAAGGTCTGAGCGAAAAACAATTCGTTCTCCAATTTGGCCATCGTCATACTTATAAATCACAGAAGCAGCTTCGTCGCCTTGAAGTTCTATATGTGAAACTGTAACGGTTTGCCCAAAGGCAATACCCTTTAGGCGAGAACCTGCATGTATTTGACTAAATGTAATTGACATACATAGCCTCGCTTTTAGGAGACGTATCAGAAATAAATTTAAACGGCATTGAATCTGTTGAAGGCACAGATAATACCCTTGTTTTGCGTATCCCTGCGTCACTGTCCAATTGCATAATGTTCACATTCTATTGGTGCTGTGTGACATTAAAGTTTCCCACATGGAGTCGCTCTAACCATTTAGCGATTTCAGATTGATCTAGCCAGAGATGGTTATAGAAGGAGACTTATGTAGCCTTTCCAATTATTCGGTCAGACAGATTCGCATTTCTGGGCAAATTTGCAATGTCAGACCAAAGCTATAAACTCTAATATCCGAACATATGTTCGAGATTCTTGTTAGGGTGATTTATGGTTCGTATAGACGAAGCTGTGGCTGTTTTAGTGGATCAGGAAGGTGCTCCTACCCTCTTCAGATGGAGAGAAATGGACTATCAGGTTAGTTCTAGGCCAGTTAGATGGTTTGCCAGGACTGAATGGTGGGTAGGAGAAAGAGCCCATAGAGGAATAGGTTCTGGTGCTGTTGAAGTCGAGATCTGGCGCTTTCTGGCCGCAGGAGACGGAACAATGACATTCTTTGAACTGCTTCATAACGCGACTGACGCCACTTGGAAGCTGACTAAACGGTTTGAGTAACGTCATCGTTGGTGCATTCAAGCAGATCAGAAAAGTGACTGAATTGTGACAACAGAAACTAACACAGATTGTTGCCTTACGGGGATAATTATTTCTGGAGGTTGAGAATGGACAGAGATTACTCATGGGAGGATCAAGACCCTGAAGAGATGCAGTCTTGGCATGAATTTCAAGGCGAGATAGCCGAACCAAAGTTCATAGACAGTGTGGCATTTCAATTTGATGAAACAGAAATCGTGGATGATCAATATTCAGATGATGCTGATGAATAACTCAGCGTGATTAGACTTGGAACACTGCAAAAAGAAACTTCTCTTTGTTTAGTGTACTTAAATAACGCGGTCTAAATTTCTTCAAAATTCAATTCTCTTTGTTAGAACTTCAGAGAGCGTTAATTTTAATTACCTAATCAGTTTTTATTGTCAAGAACTAAGTTAATTGCTTTCAGCCAAAGCTCAACCTGTTCGATATCTGAGTTTTCAGAAGGGTTTATCGTGATCTCAAAACTATTCAATTCGTTGTTCCGAGCTAGAAACATTTCATAAAGCGTTTGATTCTGAAGCTGACCTCTGAAGCTAAGTACCGCGGCTTTTCCCTTCCAATCCACGACCCAATGGGCATGGTCTGAATCCTTCTTTATTTCGAATGTTGCACCATCTTTTACACCGATAACCGAATGTATATGACGCTCTGCAGATAAAACAGAAGAGTTATCAGTGGATGAAACCATTCTCCATAGCTGAGTCTCTAGAGCAGTAAGGCCACATTTAAAGCTAAAAACTGTTGACCCGTCGTATTTATCAGTAATTTTTAGTTTGTCAGGAACGCTACTTAAGTAATCTTCCCCTGTCAAATTATCTAGCACGTATTTCTTGATGTATTTTTTTAGATTTGATTCTTCAGGCATTCCTAAAATTGTTTGAATCAGCTCATTCACTAGGAAACCTGCATCATTTTGAGCAATTTCGTAGTACGTATTTCCTTTTTCTGTTCTTTTGATAATGTACTTTTCTTTTTTGTGCCAAATTAACTCAATTCTCTGATCGCGATCTTCCGCCCTCATAACGCGTTCATTTCCCTCGATAGATTTCAATATCGAAGGTTTCGCAAAGAATACACCTCCGGATAAATTTGACAATAGCTTATATTTTCTTTTGCCTATTTTTAGTTCTGCATTTTTCATCTCACCCGCGCTAAGGTATTTTGTTAATACTTTAAGGATATTTTCCGATCCTGAATAGACGTTATTAGTGCTTGACTTTAAATACAGAAGAGATGGGAAACTGCTCTTTAAGTTTGACAGGAAGTATTCGGGTATTTTTCGTAATTCAGTGGAATCGTGATTTCCTTCACGAAATCTCACTGTGGTCTGATTTGACCACGAGTTGTTTATCTTTTTATAAATCAATAAATCAAAGTTTTGATCAATTTGAACATTCCAAAATTCTCTATTCCCCGAAATTGAATCGTATGTTTCCAGGTTGAGCTCTAATTCGTCAATTGCCGTTTCTTCTTGGTTCATTTAGTGGATCAATCTCTCTACTTTGACTCCGCTTGGGAATGTCCATACAATCAGGTATTTAGCGTTTTTGCAATGTCCCACCAAACCTATAAACTCATATATCCGAACATATGTTCGGATAACTGTTTTAGGGTATTTCATGGACTTTACACACCTTCACGTAGCCTCGGGCTTCTCTTCTCACTATGGGGTCAATAGACCTGAGTTATTGGTTGAGGCAGCTAGAGATCTAGGGTTTAGTGCTTTGGCTCTTACCGATAGGGATGGGCTCTATGGGGCTATTAAACACATTGGTGCCTGTTTACAGGTAGGCATCTCCCCCATTGTTGGAGTTGATCTACCTGTTTTAGATGAAGATGGTTCTTCTTTAGGCAGAGTGGTTGTTCTAGCTCATGGAGGTAACAAGGGTTTAGGGTGGGCTTCTTTATGTGCTGTGGTTAGTGCAGCTCATGCCAAGGGTAAGAAGGTTTCTTTTGGTATTCAAAGAAACCTTCTTGCTTCTTTAGTTGGTTCTCACTGCACAGTGCTACTTGGTGCTGATACTGATGTTGGTAAGGCAACTCTTGGTAGGTCTAAGAATGCCGCTGTTAAGGCTTTGAAGAGTTGGGCTTCTCTATTTCCTAATCCAGGAACTCTAGGTGTTGAGATTGTTTCTCTACTTACTGAGCCAGGTAAGTTGTTCTCTTCTGATCAAGCATCAAGAATGCTTGAACTAGCAGATGCTCTTGGTGTTCCTGCTGTTCTTACTAACTCGGTTAGATACATAAATCCTGATGATGCTATTACTGCTGACATTCTGGATGCTGCAAGGTTTCTAGAACCGCTAGGTAAGTTTGAGCCTCAACCTAATGCACAGGCTTACTTGAAATCAGGTAAGGAGATGCTCTCGGTTGCTACTGAGATAGCAGCAACTAAGCGAGCAAAGCAGCTTATTAGAGATACTGCTTTGCTTGCTGATATTTGTCGGTTAGAGCCTGTTTCAGATTGTGGTTGGGGTAAAGCTAAGACTCCTGAGAAAGAAGCTCTAGGTATTGAAGGTAATCCTTTTGAAGTGTTGTTTCAGAAGGTTCAGTCAGGAGTGAACTGGAGATATGGTTCTTTTAAGGGAAAAGAACTAGCAAAGATTCAACATCGGTTGAATCAAGAGTTGATAACTATCAACA
>JAPLCS010000351.1:0-6246 GCA_026392145.1 Fimbriimonadales bacterium
ACGCCCTCGGCAAGGGTTGGGACTGACACATGGATTGCACCACCGTTCAGGGATTTATGCATTCCTCCATTGTAGCTATGCGATGGTTCGGAAGTATGATAGTTTGTGCCGTTTTACAAATTCGAGGCCCTGGATGTTGCAGGGAAGCGGATCTCGGGGAGTTTTCAGGCGGAGAATCCGGGGGAGATTGTTCGGGTGTTGAGGGAGCGTGGTTTCCAGCCTGTTTCGGTGGACGGTGTTCGCGTTGGTGCTTCTGTTTCTGGTCCTGGTCCTGTTGCGAGCGTGGTTCCTCCTGTGATTCAGAATTCTGGACCGGCGACTAGGATAGTTTCGAATTCAGTGTCGGCTACAGCCTCAGCCTCAGCCTCAGCCTCCACTGCAACTCCAGCTAGTTCAGTGGTGACAGATGTTCCGACGGCTTCGATCATGAGGCAGTATTTTCAATTCGTGCAATGGGCGGATTTGACGCGGACAGGGTTTTCGCAGAACCAGATTATTCATCACTTGACCCAGGGGCGGATTCAGTCGAATTTTAGTTTCTTTTCTGGTTTTGATGGGATGATGAACTTTTTTGCGCTGGCGTTTAATCCGGTCGCGTGGTGTTTTCTTGCCTATGCTGCGGTGCATGACCGCTCGAAGAAGATTCGGGTGATGTTTGAGGAAATGGAGGAGGCAACGGCTGGTGGGGCGCCGGTTTCTGGCGAGATGGAGAAGCGACCTTTTCAGTTTTCGCCTTGGATTGCGAGCACGGTGCGAATTGGGGAGCTAAGTGGTACCTTGCCTGAGGCGTATGACTGCGTGGCTGTTACGGTGAAGCGCGCGAGTGCGTTTATTTCGACCCAGATTGGTGTAATTGCCTCGTTGCCTTTGGTGACGGCACTTGCGGGATTGAGTTTAGCGTTGAGTCGTGGCTCTGCACAGGCGATTAGGGCACATTCGGATGGGATTGCACAGCAACTCGCGAATGAGGGTGACACGGAGTTTGGAAAGCGAATTCTTATTGAAGAGACTCTGAAGAATATTCACTTGTTTTGGACGGGACTTGCGATTGGATCGATTATCTTTTTGGTTTCGGTGATTTTGATGCATCCGTCGCTACGGCTGACGAGGCATTTTTTGGGGTTGATAGTGCCGGTTTGCTATCCACGGGCCAAGGCTGAGGCGGTGGAGAGATTGTCTTGGTCCGTTCATCAGGCTTTGCGGGCTGGGCAGTCGCCTGCTTCTACCATGCATTTGGCGGTGCAGACCATTCCTAATCTGTATTTGCGAAAGGTTGTGATGGAGCGCGTGGGTTTGGTTCGGGAGCATGACTCGTTGCCAGAGTTGATGATTCGTACCAAATTGTTTTCGCCCGAATACATCTCGATTATTCAGACTGGGCAGATGAGTGGTACGGGTGATCGTTCGTTACAGCAGATTATGAAGATTGAAGGGCAGAATGCGGATCGATTGACGGTTGTTGCAAAAGTCTTGAACTATATTTTGCTTGGGATTTTGATGGGAGCTATTTTTGGAATTATCATAGGAATGCAGTATGTTTCGTATGTCAACAACCTTGTTGAGATGATGAAGGTGGAATAGAGATAGAATTCATTTAGGAACGTGGTTTCTTATCAGGAATCATTTATCTTGCGGAGAGTGAATCATGCCGACATTTGAGTACATCGCCAAGCAGTCTGATGGGTCCGAATCAAAGGGGGTCATTTACGGTTCTTCGCTTGATTCAGCGGTCGCTGATTTGCAAAAGCGCGGACTAGAAGTGCATTCGATTCACTCTTTGAGTGACGCTGGAATGGGAGGATTTGTCGGAGGTCCATCTGGTGCTACTGGTTCTGGTGCTACTGGTAGGGAAGAGACTTCGAAGCGATATGAAGTACCGCCCGTTGAGGGTGGGCCGGAGACGGAAGCCAGATCTTATATGCAAACCAGTGTGGTTGGCCCCCTTGTTGGAAGGGTGAGCCTTGCTAGTTTGTCGTTCTTTTTCACTCAACTCGGCACAATGTTGCAGGCGGGGGTTCCGATTGTTCAGTCGTTGGATACTCTTTCAAAGCAGGCGACTGATCCCAAGTTTCGGACGATTTTGGCTGAAATGAAGGGGCACGCCGAAGCGGGAAGACCAATGACTGCGGGGATGCAGCGTTATCCCGAGGTGTTTACGCCTGTGATGGTGAGCCTTGTGCGGACCGGGGAAGAAGGTGGCTTTTTGGATGAAAGTTTGTTCACGGCGGCGAAGTACACCGAGGATGAGATTGAAATTCGGAACCTTTATCGCCGGGTGACAATTTATCCAAAGTTGTTGGTGGGAGCTTCGATCATTATCATTGCTGGTGCGAACTTGATTATCTCGAGTATCAGTTCGCAAGCTGCTCAGCTCAAATCTCCGCTCACAACTTTAACGACCTGGTTTTGGCTGGCACCGATTATTATCGGATTGTTCTTGTTCTTTAGAGTCGGGTTGGCGAACTTTAAGATTCGGTATTTTTGGGACCAGTTTGTGGGTTATATCCCTTATGTTGGTAAGACGGCTCAGCAGATGTCGATGACCAAGTTTGGTCGATCTTTTGGTGCGATGTATAAGTCGGGAGTTCCACTGCCGAGGGCGATACAACTTGCTGCCGATTCTTGCGGGAACGAGTATATGCGGGCAAAATTATATCCGTGTATTCAGGTACTCGAGAGTGGAGCGGGGATCACTGAAACCATGCGATCCACGGGGGTTATGAATCCAATTGTTTTGGACATGTTGGCCACGGGTGAGAAGACTGGCAACGTTGACCATATGTTGAACAAGATGTCGGACTACTTTCATGAGGAGTCTAAGTCAAGAGCGATTATTCTTGGATATTTTGTTGGGGTAGCCGTATTGATGTGCGTAGCGATGTACATCGGCTATATCGTTATTGGTTTCTATCAGAATATGGGTCAGCAAACGACTGAGATGGTCAACCAAACCTAACTTTTAGCGGTTGCAGGGACAAAAAAAGGGACCGACTAGCTCGGTCCCTTTTTGATTTTTAATGGTAGTTGCTTACTTGACTAGTGAGTCAATTGCAGCGGAAACGGACTTAAGTCCTGCTTCATCTGCTTTGACGTCAACCATCTTGTCCATGACGGTCCAGTTCTTGTATGCGAAGACGGTGTTTGCTGCCTTGAGGTTAATCTTGTACTTCTTTACGGCGGCATTTTCTGGAGCAAGGTAGCTGATTGATACGTTCTTGAACATGGATTGCATGGTCTTTGAGTTCTTTTCAATTTCAGCGTGCTGTGCGGTTGGCGCGACGATTACGACCATGGCTTTGAATTCCTTATTGGTGTACTTTGCCATTGCACCATCGAGTGCCTTTGCGAGTCCGACGATGGTTGCTTTATCGCCATTGGTGACCCATGCTTGGACTTGTGGTCGGTTTTGGTAGGTGCAAGGGAAGCACTCATCAGTCCCTTTGAGGGCGCCAGCGATGTGCTGAGGATGGAATGGGGTGACTCTTTCTCCCTTATCCAATCCGCTGTTCATAGTTGCCATTGCAAATGCAGTGAGGCCGAGGGCTACTGCTGAAAGTGAAAGACCTTTATTCATAGTTCATCCTCCGGAAAAATTCCGGTTGTACTTAATAGTTTATGCCTTTTATTTGAGATTGGTTCCATGCTTTGCGTTAAATAGTTACCGTGGGCTCAATTTGCTCTTGGTAGTTGATGTTTTTTGCACTAATTTTGCTTATTTACGGTGCAAATCGTAGAAGCGCTGCGATGTCAAATAGGTGTAGATGAGCGTACGGTAGCGGCCGTCTTTCCATTCCACGTCTTCAATTCGACCGTATTCGATGTAGCCTGCCTTGGCTTGCATGCGTCGGGATCCTTCGTTTCCTTCGTAGTAGCTGCTTTTGAGGATTCTTAATCCGTGTTGCTTGAATGCGTAGTCTGCGCGTAAGATGGCAGCTTCGGTGCCGTATCCTTTGCCGCGTGCGGATGGCTCGCCGATGAATGATCCTGTGGTCGCAACTCCATGCCGGTAGTCAATGTCATCAATGCTAGAGCCGCCGATGTGTGTGCCGTCTATCGTTTCAATTACGAAGTATGTTCGGTCCGGAGAATGCACATTTTTGAAGAATTCATCTTGTGATTCGCGGGTGATTGGGGTTCCGATTAGGAGTAGGTTTTCGGTTACGCCAGGGTCATTTACCCACCGATAAAAGTTTTCGAAGTGCTTATCCTGATCGTACGGAACCAAGCGGACTCTCTCGCCTTCAATACCAAATGCCATGAATAATGCTACCTAATCCTATGATTTGGGAGTAGATTGAACCTGTGAACTCCAGAAATTTCATTATTGTTGGCGCGGGGCTTGGCGGTTTGGCCACTGCGTTGCGGCTTTCGCATCGCGGACACAAGGTGACGATTCTGGAAAAGAATAAGCATATTGGAGGGCGGAACAGTCGTGTTCAGGTGAATGAATGTGACTTTGACGGTGGAGCGAGTTTGATGATGATGCTCGACCCGTTTAAGAGCCTCTTCCGTGATATCGGTGAACGGATTGAAGATCACCTTGAGTTGAAACTTTGTGACCCATCTTATCGCGTGTTTTTTGGAGACGGTAGCACCATTTATGGGACTCCAAATGTTGCGACGATGGTGGACCAAATTGAGAAGCTATGTGGTCGAGATGAAGCGGAGAGATACGGAAAGCTTCTTGGAGATTTGGCGGAGTTATACCGGCTGAGTATTCCGAATTTTGTTCGTCGTAATTATAATTCGCCTTTGGATTTGGTTCGGCTGGACTCATTGAAGACCGTTTTGAAGCATCATATGCTCTCGAATTTGAGCAAGCGGATGGAAGGTTATGTTTCGGACCCTCGACTGCGGATGCTGTTCTCTTTTCAGACCATGTATTTGGGATTGTCGCCGTTTGACGCTCCGTGGGTGTATGCGGTTTTGACTTACATGGAGTACGGTGAGGGGATTTGGTACCCGATGGGTGGTTTGAGCACCATCAATGAAAAGATTTCGGAGCTTGCGGTTGCTAAAGGGGTTGAGATTCGAACCGAGGCAGAGGTTACTTCGATTTCTGGAAACACGGTCACTCTGGTCGGAGGGGAAGTGCTCTCGGCGGATGCAATTATTTGCAACAATGATTTGCCTTATGCTGAGAAGCAATTGGTGGCACCGTCTGGATCTTCAACCAACAAGGGGGCTGCTAAGGAGCGACGATATTCATGCTCGGCTTACACGATGTATCTTGATTACGAGGGTGAACTGCCTGAGCTGAAGCACCACAATATCTTTTTTGGTAATGATTTCAAGGGCAACTTGGATGGGATTTTTCACCAGCCGATGGGAGTTCATGATGATCCAGCATTTTATTGTTGTGTGAGTTCAAAGACAGATGCTCAGCGTGCTCCTGCAGGTCATGAGAATGTATTCATACTTGTGCCTTGTCCGAACAATGACTACGACATGAAAGAGTCTGACCTTGAGCGGATGCGGCGTCATGTCTTTAGCCGAATTCCTGGATTTGATGAGACGAAGATCAGGGGGATGGTGACTAGAACGCCGAAGGATTGGGAGGAAGAGTATCACCTTGATAAGGGTGCGACCTTTGGACTCGCTCACGATTTTTGGCAGAGTGTCTGTTTCCGGCCTGATAATCGTTGCAAGACGAACCCCCATTTGTTCTATGTGGGTGCTTCTACCGTGCCTGGGAATGGGTTGCCGATGGTGCTGATTTCGGCGGAATTGGTTGAAAAGCGGCTTGAAGAAGCGAATCTGTTGTAAATACAGTAAATAATGTATATAATATAAGCATGCAATCTGTTGCTGCAAAACTAAAAGTTAAAGATGAGGTGTGGATTGTTGTCGCCTCACTTTCGTATGAGAATCCGGATCGGTATGATTTTTCGTTAGCCGAGATTTTTGAAAAGTTTTTGGAGATGGGTTTCGAATCGCGTCCTTCTTCTTTCAGAGCACATGTGGGGCAACATACGGTCAGCAATGTAGATGGTCATAACCCATGCCGATACCTCTATCAGACGGCACCACGTCGTCGAAGGCTCTTTTTGGAGGGTGATGAATGTGTTGCTGAAGCTACGGGAAAGATTCTTCCTGATCTGGATGAGATACCAGTCAAGTATCGCTTTCTGCTCGAGTGGGCTGAAACGCGTTTGGGTGAATCACGTTTAGTTAGTGCTAAGACCTCAAATCGTTGGTTTGATGCTCTCGTGAAGCTTCAGGGTAGTTTTCGGTATACAGCTTCTG
>JAPLCS010000351.1:6316-12373 GCA_026392145.1 Fimbriimonadales bacterium
AGCTTCGAGCTGATTGGGACACGGATGGTGGTGCGTGAGTCGAATTCTAGTCGATACTAATATTCTGATTTACTTGTTCGAAGATGACTCCGTGTTTGGTAGTCGGAGTCGACAGCTGTTTGAGAACATGAATTTAAGGAATGACACAGTTGTCGTGTCTTCGATGAGTGTTGGGGAGTTATTGGTTAAACCTAAGAAGGATGCCAACAGTGCGGTAGTCGCTCATTATTTGGAATTCTTTCAAAGCGGCTTGGTTGAAGTTGTGGATTTCAATGTATCTTGCTCTGAAACATTTTCAGACCTTCGAGCTCAGTTCGCCATTAAGTCTCCAGATGCCATTCAGTTGTCCTGCGCAAAAGAGGCAAGGTGTGATTTTATGGTTACAAATGACCTTCGATTATCAGGAATATTTCTACCTGGTTTACCGATAGTGTTGAGCTTAGGTACCTCTCCCATCTAGAATGGCTACTTAGATAAAGCGGCTTAATAATCAGAAAGAGAAGCCTTCATAGTCTCGGAAGAGACCGATGACTTTGCCGATGACTTCGGTTTCGGACGGGTCAACGTCGATGGGGTCATAGGATGGGTTGCTGGAAAGGAGTTGCACTCCTTTTGCTGACTTTTGGATTCGTTTAATCGCGGCTTCTTCACCCACTCGAACCGCCATGATTTCGTTGGTTCGGAAGGTTTTTTGTGGTTTGATGACCACTAGGTCGCGGGGCATGATGCCATCGCCGGTCATGGATTCTCCACGGACTCGGAGGAGGAAGGCACCTTCTGCGCTTTTCACCATGTCGGTGGGAACTGGAATCATGCTCTCTATGTCTTGCTCGGCGAGGGTTGGAGAACCAGCAGCGATGGTACCGACGAGGGGAAGCATGGTGACTTTAGTGCTGCCTGGCATGTATTTCGGGTGCACGAGTTTGATGGAGCGAGGTGTGTTGGTTCGGCTGATATAGCCTTTTCTCTCCAGAGCGTCTAGGTGGACGGTTACCCCTCGGAGCGAACCGATTTCGAATCGAGTTCCGATTTCTCGGATGGAGGGTGGATAACCTTCGCCTTCTACGTATTGCAAGATGAAGTCGAGGATGTCTTGTTGCCGCTTTGTGAGTCCTTTCGCCATAGCAGTTCTACCTGTACCAGTAGACGTAGTATACGTTCTATTTGTCTACATGTCAAGCAGTCGGGAACTAAAATTTGGCATAATAGGCTTCTTTAGTAGAAAAGGTGAGTCAAGTTGTCCATCAGTAATTTTCAGGAAAAGTTCATTAAGGGTCCGATTGGGAAGGCAGTTTTGCTGTTCTCTGCCGTTGGAATGTTGGTTGTTGGTTTCTCGAGTTGCGGTCGCACTGCTCAACTCGCTGCTCTAGATGAGAAAGGGAATAAACAGGTTCCTTTTGCCACTGTTGGCAGCGTAGAGCTTCCGGTTGCCTGGATTGACCAGTTCATTGAGGAGCAGACCAAACAGTTTCCTCCTGGGATGATGGATTCTATTGGACCTACCTACAAGGCAGGAATGTACGCCCAGGCCGTGAATCAGCTGATTAGCCAGGCTCACTTGTATGAATATGCTTCGAGAAATGGCTACAAGTCAGACAATGAAGATTTGTTGAAGATGCTGAAGATTGATTCTGAGGCCACCTTCAAAGCGGATATTAAGCAAAAGTTGATTGATGCGAAGCAACTTCCAGCTACTGCCACTGATGCGGATCTCGATAAAAAGATTGCTGAACTTGCCCCGGGTAAGACGTTTGTGGCGATTTATAAGGAGCAGAAAGAGCAAGTTGACAAGGTTCTGAATGACAAGTCCAAGCGACCGCTTGCGGTTATGTCTTTGGCGGCTCAGTACATGACTCAGAAACTTGAAGCGGGAATGAAGCCGACGGATGATGACGTCAAGAAGAGCTTTGAGGTTTTTGATGTCAAGCAGATTACGGTGAAGACTTCGGCGACAGTGACTGATGCACAGGCAAAAGAAAAGGCTCAGAAGGCTTATGATGCACTGAAGACGGGTACGAGCTTTGAGGCGGCGATGATGACTTACAGCGAGGAGCCAGCACCAGCGGGCAAGCAAAAGTCGGACAATATTTTGTCGGTTTCTAAGGCTCAGATCGAAAGCTCGCCGGACATGAAGCCGATTTTGGCGCTTCAGCCTGGTGACTACACCACACCTACGAAGGTGTTTGACGGATACTCGATATTCAAGTATGCCGGAAAGAAGGTGAACACTCCTAAGGACTACGATGCTAACAAGGATAACTACCGAAAGCAATTTGTATCCTCGGAAGTGAATCGGAAGATTACTGAAGAGTTGAAAGTAGTGAGTAAGGAAGTTGAACCTCGCTTTAGCGTGAAGGCCTATGAAGCTGCTTACCTGTTTGGTAAAGCTTCGATGCCAGAGGGAGCGGATGCTCTTGCTCCTAACACCACCGCTTTCCAAAAGGTGATTGATGTTGCGAAGCAAGCCAATGCGAATGAGCCTGGGTTTAAGATGGCGGTCGAACTTCAGCTTGCTGCGATAGAGCGGATGGCGACTGTTCCTGGTGCGGATGTTGCCAAACTGAAGCCACAGCGCATTGAGATCATTACGAAGTACCTTGAGTTTAGCGACTTGTGGCAGTACCGAAAGGAGCTTATTGATGCTTACAAAGAAGAGAAGAACGGCGATAAGGCCTACAACGCTCTCTTGGTTGCGCTTGATAAGAACAATAAGTACGACCAAGCTGGTCAGCAGAATTATTCTGAAATTTCAGGCAAGTATCTTGAGTTGAAGAGTGCTGGGTTGGTGAAACCAGAGCAAGAGAAGGAATTCATTGCTAAGCAGGAACAATGGCAAAAGGAAAAGAAAACTTACGACGAAATGGTAGCAAGGGAAAAGGCACTTCAGGAAGCAGAACAGAAGAAAGCCGCCGAAGAAGCCAAGAAAGCCGCAGCCAGCGCACCGAAGAGCGAGTCAAAGCCGAAGGGCAAGTAACCCCTAAGCTCACGCTCATCGCCACACCCATCGGAAACCTAGGAGACATGTCTCCTAGGTCCGTTGTGGCATTAAAGGAAGCCGATTTTTGGATTGTTGAGGACACCCGCATTAGTTCCAAGCTGGGTTATGTCCTTGAAGTGCGAAAGCATATGAAGGTTGCGCATGATCATTCTCAAGATGGGGCTCTGAATCGAATTCTTGATGAGATTGAGGAGGGCAAACATGCGGTGCTTATGACAGATGGTGGAGCCCCAGCGGTGAGCGATCCTGGTTCGAGGCTGGTGGATCTTGCTCATGAGCGTGGGATTGAAGTGGATGCCATTCCGGGGCCTTCGGCGGTTATTAATTCGTTAATGTTGTCGGGATTTTTTGCCCAGCGTTTTGCGTTTTTGGGCTTTTTGGGTCGGACTCCAGGGGATATCAAAAAGGAGCTGCTCCCGTTTGTGGACTCTCCTTATTCTTTGGTGCTATTTGAGAGTCCTCATCGTTTTAGAAAGCTCTTGGAAGTTGCTGGGCAGGTGCTTGGTGAGCGGCGGTATGCGATTTGTCGGGAAATAACTAAGGCAAATCAGCAAGTTTTCAGAAACATTTTGCCGACAATTCCTAATGAAGCAGAAGTGATTGGTAAAGGTGAATTTACGATTGTTATCGAAGGTCGCCGAAAGTCACGAGAACGAGCTTCGCAGGATTTTGTTGGGCAATGGAACTCACACAGCGAGCAGGAACAGGAAGACCTTTCGGACGAGTAAGCAAAACTTCGGCTGCCTTGGTATTGGCGGGTAGTTTCTTGCTGATTGATTCTGTGTACGGAAATTTGAATGTTCTTTCTGGTGCTCTGATATGTGGACCGGCCATAAAAGATTCGGGTGAGCGTGAGAGCTACCGGTTGCAACCTGAAGATGTGGTCAGGATTAAAGTTTTTAATCAGCAGCAAATTGATGCTGAAATTCCCGTGGGTGTTGACGGCATGATTTCCGCTCCGTTTGTGGGAGGGCTGAAGGTCGAAGGGAAGACTTTGGACGAGGTTCAAAAGGATCTCTTGCAGATGTATAAGACGCAACTGAAGTTGCGTGACCCGATTGTCTCGGTGACTATTGTTGCCTATCGGCGCTTGAAGGCGAGTGTGAGTGGGATGGTTCAGCGTTCTGGAGATGTGGCGATTCGTCCTGGGGATACGATCATGACTTTGTTTGCTGCGGGAGGAGAGGTGGTAGACCAATCTGACCTGCGACGAGCGACCTTGAGGCGACGGGGCTCGAAGGAGTTGATTCCTATTGATTTGTATGCGCTTCACGCTCAGGGTGACAACTCTCAGAACTATGAAGTCAAGGATGGAGACAACCTCGACATTCCTCGTGAGGAGAGAAATCGAATTCTGGTGTTGGGAGCCATTAAGCAGCCGGGGATGTACCCGTATCGGGAAACGATGCGACTTTCGGATGCGATTGGTGTAGCGGGTGGAGAGATTCGATACCTGTCAAGATTTTCCAAAGTGTTTATTTTGCGGGAGATTATCGGGCAACCCGGAGAATATAAGCGCATTGACGCCGACTACGTAAAATTTGTCAAAGGAAACGACTTCAAGCAGAACGTGAAGTTGATGCCCGGGGACTTTATTTATGTGCCTGAAACTAACACGCCAGATGCAAATCAGCTGCAATCCTACGTGAACTCAGCGTTCATTCTGAACACCTTTGGTGGTTTCTTTGGTCTCAGGCTGTTCGGTAACTAGTTTGTTCTAGTCAAGAATCTTGTTCATGATGGCCGCGAGGCGATAGCCTGCGAGCACCGCTTGCTTTTTGCACAGGAGAAGCTGGTCGGCTAGGTACTTACTACTCGGCCTGTCTTTGGGTTGGAGACCGTCGTAGGCGAATTTATCGGCTAGCTTGGCTCCGTTGTTAATCCAGTCCATGACGTCGAGATTTTTCACTTCTTTTTCGGATGGTTGGAGGGCTGGATCGGAGGTCCATCGCTTGGTCACTTCCTCGATATTTGGTGATAAACCAGCTTCTCGGTCTGCCTTGATGGCCGCTCCGATGGCACCGTCCCAAAATCCGTGGAGCCGAAGTTCGCGGTCTTGATCTGGGGACTTAATCATAAACTTATTGCCCCCGGCGTCTCCTTCTTCGTGGTGTTCATGGTTGCTGACGCAGTGCAGTGGTTGGTGGAGGTCGCCGACTATGTGATTGATCCAATAGGACCACCAGCATTGCATCTTGGGGTCTTTGGTCTTGGCTAGCTCCGCTTGCGCCATGGTGAGGGCCGCGTAGGCATTGGACGTATCAACTCCTGGCTTGGCACCTTTGAATCGTATGGGGATATCGTAGTAGTGCCACGTTTTGCATCTCACACCTTCGCTCCCGATGCTCTCAATGTCTTTGTTGAATATTGAGTTCATGGTGGGAATGATGGGCTCGAAAATGGTTTCGGTGTTTCCTTTCATGAAGTCCGAAAAGGTGCTTGCATCTTGCCATGCTTTACGGGTGTCAGAGTTTCTGAAGCGTGGTTCGCCAGCGTTGAGAATGACTGTCAATCGAGCCTTTGCTTTGGGAGTGAGCTTGGACCACGCGATATCGGCGATTTGGTTGTGACCATCCGCGCTCCAGGCTAGTCCTTGGAACGGTAAAAGGGCAATAAGTCCAAGACCTACAATTGTTCGTTTCATGTTCATATTCTCTGTGTTGTTACTGAGTTTATTCGGTCGGATTGTTAGCTTCTAGCCCGAAAATGGAAGACGTACCCAGAGTTCGCATGTTTTGATAGCCGAGGAGTTTTTCTCTTGTATCTTGTATGTCTAGGTTTCTCATTGAAAGTTGACCAATTCTGTCTTCGGGCGAGAATTCAGATTCGCTCTTTTCCATGCTGAGTTTTTCTGGGTGGTAGGCGAGTGCAGGGCCTTCGGTATTGGTGATGGTGTAGTCATCTCCTCGGCGCAGTTCTAGGGTCACGCTCCCAGTCACCATTGAGGCGACCCATCGTTGAAGGCTATCTCGAATCATGAGTGACTGGGGATCAAACCATCTGCCTTCGTAGAGGAGTCTGCCGAGTTTGCGTCCGCTGAGGCGGAAGTTATCGATGGT
>JAPLCS010000173.1 GCA_026392145.1 Fimbriimonadales bacterium
ATCGCCAATGGCGAGAACCGCTATAAGGGCAATGACGTTGGCAATATAAATGTAGTTGACCATTTTGGCCCAGATACGTGGGTGACAAAAGCCAAAGATGGAGGCTGGAACTAGCCCAAGGCATATGTTGAGAATTTGCTTTTTGAAAAAAGTTCCGGATTCACCTGCGGTGGAACTCATGATGGCGGCGAGTCCGATGATGATAAGGAGCGCCGCTGAGCCAAGGAGCCACCAATCTAAGCCGACTTTTTCATTGCGGGAATCCCCAGTTGGGCGCAGAGTGATAGCCGCCATTATTGGCTCTCCCTTGTGCACGATCCGAATTCACGTTTGACAAGACCCATTCCGGGAACAAACCATAGTTGCAGTTTTCTGTCTTCAGTACGATTTTTGCGCTGAATTTGAATGTTGACTTGAACTTGAATCGCTCGATTGGATTTGTCTTTGGTTGAGACCGTGGAATCGGAGGTTGTGACGATTGCTGTGGCGTCCACAGGTTGATTGTTGACGGTTAGTTTGCCTTTCCAGTTGTATTGGTCGCCGAGAGAGTAGGGGAAGACGAGCAAGGGGATGGAGTCCTCGAATTTTTCGCCTGCGGCTTCAACGAGGCTTATTTCTTTGGAAGTCACACGATAGGCTTCTTGGTCAATGATATTGCCGTGGGTGACGATTTTGATCGTGGACGTTACGTTTTTTGTGGAGGTGCTAACCTCCGCTTTTATCTCCGTGCCATCCACAGTGTACTTGGTGGTGACGGTGGGAGGAGTGAGGGGTTGTAGAGAAGTACTGGTTTGAAGGAAGGTTGGTTTGTAGGCTGAACCGACATGAATTTCACATCCTGTGAGTAGCACCGCCGCAAATATGGCAAAGAAAATGGAGAAGCTAGTGGACGAGGATGCAAAAACGAACCTCGCATCACTTATGGATGCGAGGGAGAAACGTCTTAAAAGGCCTTTGTTACTTTGCCTCTTCCATGCTGATTGAGGTTTTAGTTCCACCGGTGTTATTCTCGATTACGGTTTTTACTTGTCCCTTGCCTTTTACAAGCCAAACAGTTGTAGTGATGACAGCCGGCTTTCCTTCTTGAATACCTTTTGCGATTGACTTGACGACCAAGGCGTCTTTGTAAGTTCCAACGGGTGTGGTGACCGTTTCAGTTCCCGTCACTTCGTTGTCGCCTTCCAGATTCATTTTTGAACCCATCTTGATCTTGAATCCCCACTTTTTCCCTTTAGTCAGTCCGGATACGATTTCGTAGGTATTTGGGTCGGTTTCTACTGAATCCATCTTGGTCGCCTTGATTCCTTCTTTGGTGAGTTCAAGTTGGACAGTGCCTAGGTTTTGAAGCGCGCCGGTGTTGATGCTTTCATACGTGGCTTTTTCGGGAGTCGAACTGATGAGCTTAAACGTGGTGGTGCCTTCAGATTTAGTCGCTCCCTGGGTGACACTAAATTTTTGGACGTTGGTATTTTCTAGGCCGTAGTATTCGTAGGCATCGGTCTTGAGAGCTTGATCGACAGCTTTTGGAGCTTCTGTTGCCGGTGTGTTGGTGCTCGCGGCGGTGTTTGCCTCCGCAGGTGCATTGGTGGTAGTTGCACCTTTGTCGCAGCCAACAAGAAGTGAGCTACCGACTGCACCTAAGCAAAGGAGGGAAACTGCTGAAAAAGCTCGCAAATTGAACCGAAAAGTCATCATTTATTTATTGTATCTGGTTATTGAGGGTTGCTGCGATAGATTCGAATTCTCCCGGTAAACTTGGTTTAATGAGTTCAGAATCCGCCAAGCTTAAATTAGGACTTCCTAAGGGGTCATTGCAGGAGGCAACCTTCTCGCTTTTTGCCCGTGCAGGATTTACCATGAAAGTGGATTCCAGATCGTACCAGCCGACTGTTAATGATTCGGAAATTGAACCGATTTTGCTTCGTCCCCAGGAGATTCCCAAGTATCTAGAGTCTGGTGTTATTGACGCTGGTTTGACCGGATTGGATTGGATTGAGGATACAGGCGCGGACGTTCAGTTGGTCACGAAGCTTCAGTACAGTAAGGCGACGAACCGAGTGATTAGGATTGTGCTTGCGGTGGCGCAGGATTCGGACATTCAATCTGTGAAGGACTTAGAAGGAAAGCGTATTGCTACCGAGTATCAGGGAATCGCTGCAGAATATTTGAGTCGAAATGGCGTGAAGGCTGAGGTGGATTTTTCGTGGGGTGCTTGCGAAGTCAAAG
>JAPLCS010000232.1 GCA_026392145.1 Fimbriimonadales bacterium
CTCCTTCTTGCATGCAGAAAACTTGGCCTACCAGTCAAGTTTATAGGTGACGGACCGCAGTTATCCGAACTTAAATCACTCAAATATGAAAAAGCAACTTTTACGGGCTGGATAACTGGCGAGCGGATTCAAAGTGAAATGGAGCAGGCCCGTATTTTTGTCCTGCCATCGATTTGGTTCGAGGTACGTCCATTGGCTCCATTGGAAGCAATGGGACGAGGAATTCCAGTGATAGCCAGTGCATGCACAACCACCGTTTCTGAATTTAAAGAAGGGGTATCTGGGCTATCTTTCCGCCCAGGAGATGTTGAGTCACTTTCTGAGCAACTGCTGAAACTGCAAGTGGATGAAGAAGCCGATAAAATGGGTAATGCAACTTACAGCCAATTCTGGGATAATCCGCCGACACTAAATAACCACATCGACCAACTTGTAGGAACCTATCAAACTATTCTCTCGAGTAACTAAACTAACTCTCCCGTAAGACCCCAGTGCTGGGCTCCAGTTGAATGAACTGTTGCTAACCTACCAACTCGGTCCTGACTTCCGGCAAAATGCATCATTCGATACTCTCTCGTGTAGCCTTGCAACATTCCCTGATTTCTTGGTGACGTGCCTTCAATTAACACTTCGAATGATTTACCAACCTGCTTTTCATTTTCCTCAATCATGATTTTCGTTTGGAAATCTATCATCGTTTGTAGTCGATATTTTTTAACTTCCGATTCAACCTGGTTCTCAAATTCTGCCGCTGGAGTACCAGGTCGCGGCGAATAGGCAAACATGTACGCCATATCAAACCTGATATCTGCCATCGCTTGAAGTGAGGACTGAAACTCTTCCTCGGTTTCATCTGGAAAACCAACAATCATATCCGTAGTCACTGAAACATTTGGTATTTCCGCCCTCACCTGTTCAACAATCTCTTTGAAGCTCTCGACCGTGTAAAGTCGCCTCATTCTTTTCAACTCACTATTTGAGCCAGCCTGCAAAGGCATGTGAACGTGTTCCATGACTTGAGGGATATCTCTTATTGCGGAAATCACGTCTGACTTAAAATCACGTGGATAGGGAGACGTAAATCGAATTCTCTCAATACCTGGCACGTTAGCAACCAATTCTAAAAGCTTAGAAAATGGAACTTTGCCCTCCAACAGGTTCTTGCCATAGCTGTTCACAGTCTGACCAAGAAGAGTAACCTCCTTGGTTCCAGCATCAGCCAACCGTTTTACTTCTTCGAGAATATCCTCTGTAGATCTCGACCTTTCTCTTCCGCGAGTAGTTGGAACAATACAGAACGTGCAAAATTTATCGCACCCATATTGAATCGGAACAAACGCTTTGAGTTTGGGAGTTCTTCCAGTATGTCGGGTTGGAAGTTCAGTAACAATATTGCCCTTTCGCTCTGGTAAGCCCACTCTCGCAACAAATCCTCGATCGTTCATGGCCTCTTGCACCAGAGCAGGTAATTCAGCTAGATTTCCGGTACCAACCACAAAGTTCACATGTGGAGCACGTTGTCTTATCTCCTTTGATCGCAGTTGAGCCATGCAACCACACACCCCTATAATCATTTCACGGCGTTTAGACTTTTCGATTGCAAGCTGCCCAAGAAGTGAAAAAGCTTTATCTTCTGGTTTTTTACGAACTGAACAGGTGTTCAG
>JAPLCS010000389.1 GCA_026392145.1 Fimbriimonadales bacterium
ACTGAAATACTTCGGGGTGCTCGGAGTAAAACAAATCGGAAAAGATGAAAAGATTCAGCACTCGGTCCGTGGCTTTCCAACTTGCAAAGGAATCGCAGGAGACTTACTTAAGCTCAATTTATTATCTTCCAAGTTCGACACCTACCGACTCTCACGCTTTGACTATAACGTAAGCCAACCTGCCCCCCAGCCAATGGGAACGTTTTTAATGTTCAAGCGCGAAGCTCTTGAGAAAATTGCCCCCCAACTCCACAAGCCGTTCGATGAACAATTCCCCATTTTCTTTAACGAAGTAGACCTGCTCTACCGACTCGATAAACTCAACGTTCAGTGCTGGTACGAGTCGTCGGTGGAAATCCTTCACCTCGGAGGAGAAAGCACCAAACAAGTGAGACCCAACATGATTTGGGAGTCACACCGCTCACTCATTCGCTATTTCAAAAAGCACCCTCAAAGCTGCAATCAAACATTCCTCCCTATTGTAAGTGCCATCATCTGGCTTGGAGCCTTTATTCGAGCCAAAGGAGTTCATGCCGGATTTCGACCTTAGCATCACCATTTGCAGCTGGAACACAATCGATGATCTTCGTGAGTGCCTAAACAGTCTCCAAGCAATAAGAGACGAAGCAAATTTTGAGGTCATCGTCGTCGATAATAACTCCGAAGATGGCTCAGACCAGATGACGGCTGAGTCATTTCCTTGGGTGACTCTTTACGCACTCAAAGAAAACTTAGGATTTACTGGAGGGCAAAACTACGCCATGAGCCGCCGAAAAGGAAATCATGCGCTCCCCCTCAATTCCGATACAATCGTCCATCCAGGCGCAATTAAAGGTCTCCTCGAATATCTCACCCTAAACACCGAAGTGGGCATAGTTGCTCCCAAACTCCTCAATCCGGATGGAACGCTGCAACTCAGTTGTCGCCGATTTCCAAATCCAATTGCGGCACTATTTCGAAACACGTTCATTGGCAAGCTCTTCCCAAACAACAAGTTCACACGCGACTATTTAATGCAAGATTGGAGCCACGATGCACCCAGAGAAGTGGACTGGGTCTCTGGAGCGGCATTCCTGGCCCGTGGAGAACTGCTCGAATCCATCGGACTTTTCGACCCGGAATACTTCATGTTCTGCGAAGATGTAGACCTCTGCTTCAGATGCTGGCAAAGCGGATCCAAAGTCGTCTACCTTCCACATTTCACAATTACCCACGCCATCGGAAGAAGCACAGATAAAGCTCCTAACAGAATGATTGGCAGGTTTCATAGGTCAATGTTTCGCTTCTATACCAAAAATCAGGTGCCACTAATGTCGCCAATCAAGCGACCCTTCGCAATCACATTCTCCGCGGTTGCACTCACTGCACGCGCGTCAGTGTTCATCATAAGTAACAAAATAGATGTAATCAAAAGGAAGTTCGGAAAGAAATGAAAAAGCCACACCTATCTCTTGTTTCCGTTTGCGTAGGTGCGTTTCTACTGCCACTAATCGGCGGACATATGAGTCTAGATGCCGCCAGAATACCAAGCGATTCCAACCTCCTTCAATCAATACTCGCCGGCAACCAAGCACCCTTTCTTACCCAGTTTGTTATCTCCCTCTTCTTTCTGTTTCCACTGCTCATAGCAATGTTCACACGAAAGGTAATACACGTTCCCAATGTGCGAGTCACTGGCTGGCTAGCAGTCTTTTTCGGTTGCATTGCAGTTTCGCTACTGTGGACAAGTTTCTGGCTCCCCACGTTGCAAGGAATCTTGCAGTGGATCATGATGGCAATGGCATTTTTCGCCGTAACCGCCAATGCTGGCAAAAAACAATCCATCTGGGTTCTCTTCGCCTTCTTCGCTGGCACGTCACTCGCCGCCGCCGCTGGAATTCTTGAATATGGCCAAGAACGCCTCATCGACCCTGGCTACCGAATTTACGCACTACAAGGCGGACAAAACCAAGCCGGGGCGTTGTTCGCTGCCTGCTCTCTCCTCGGAGTCACCCTCATTTTCCGAGTTGAGCGTCTAGGCAAACTACTCATTGCAATCGGCATCGTACTTCAAGGACTCGCAATGGTCCTCACACAATCAAAAGGTGCCATCCTCTGCTTGCCTCTTGGACTAGCTGTCCTGCTTGTGGG
>JAPLCS010000157.1 GCA_026392145.1 Fimbriimonadales bacterium
CTTGTCGGTAGTCCTGCTTTATTCACTTGAATTTTATGTCGATACACTTCTGCCCATTTGGGGATGATTGTTCTGGTGTCGGTGCAATGAGTCGAGATGCATCTTGCCCCACAAGGTGATAAGTGACAAATCTGGTTGGTTCTTTTATTGAAGAACTGACCTTGTGGGCAGGCAACATGGTAATCGTGGAAGGTCACCACAAACTTTGCACCAGCAGATTCTGTTGCATTCAGCGCACTTGGAGATACTCCGGTTTTCCAACAGTGCAGATGAACAATAGTGTTGCTTGGTTTGCCTTGCTTGATTAAGTTACTTACAAGTTGATAGCAATCTTCAAGATAGGCAACGGCTACTAATTGTATGGTGCCCATAGTTTGGTCATTTCGGTTAAGGGTGTGAAATGTTAAATTCTGCACATTCTGATATGTATCCTCGATTTCATTGGACCCCGAGACATAGTGCACTTCAACTCCACTCTCAGCCAGTACTTTTGCGCTGAGTAAGGCAACTTTTGAAGCTCCACCGTTTACGGTAGCGTAGTCGTTGACAATAATAACGCGCATTTAGACCTTTGTCTGCGACTGTTTTAGTTCCCAATTCCAAGCCGATTGGATGATATTGTGGAGGTCGCTATGTGTTGGAATCCATCCAAGCACCTCTCTAGATTTTTGGGGATTTGCATACAAAACTGGAGGATCTCCCGCTCTTCTTTCCTCAAACCGGACAGGTACAGGGTGTCCGGTAACCTGTTCCACTGCATTAATAATTTCTTTTACCGAATAACCCGTTCCAGTTCCTAGGTTGATTTGTGTACTTTCACCACCATTCTCAAGGTACTCAAGTGCTTTGACATGTGCGTTTGCAAGGTCATCAACGTGAATATAGTCCCGAATGCACGTCCCATCTGGAGTGTCATAGTCTGTTCCAAAAACTGAAACGTGGTTTCTCTGACCAAGAAGTGTCTTCAATATGATTGGTATGAGGTGTGTTTCGATATTGTGGGACTCACCGATTGTTCCGATATGACTCGCTCCACAAGCATTGAAATACCTTAGGGCGACATGTTTCATTCCATAAGCCTGCCCGTACCATTTCAACATTTTTTCTCCCATCAGCTTTGTGTCACCGTAGGTAGAAACCGGATTTTGTGGATGATCCTCGGTCAAAGGAACAGTGATAGGGTTCCCATAAGTAGCGCAACTTGAACTGAAAATGAAGTTTTCAATTCCCGTCTTTTTGCACACGGCCAAAAAATCGTGCATTTTGGATACGTTGTTTTCAAAGTAGGGTTCTGGATCAGTCACTGATACGCCTACATAGGTGAACGCTGCAAAAAACAATATGTCTTTGATTCCATGCTTGGCGATAACTTCTCCTACAAACTCGCTGTCTCCAATATCACCGTGTTCGAAAGGGCCAAATTGTACTAACCATTCGTGTCCTTCACTTAAATTATCGAGGACAACTGGTTCATAACCATGGTTCTTGAGGGCAAGGCAGGTATGGCTACCAATGTAGCCCGCACCACCCGCTACAAGAACTTTTTTCATTTAACGTCTGTGATTTCGACTTCAAAAATATTGATCTGATCGAATGGAATTTTGCCAGTGGTTGCACCCATTCCAGGAGGCATAGTAATTCTTGCCTTCCCACCCTTCTTCATGCCAATGACTGCATCTTTGAAACCAGGTACAAGCCGGCTCACCTTTGCTTGAACTGCTTTCTTAGATTGGTCATCGAATACCTTTCCATTCAACAATCGTCCTGTGTATTTCATTGACACAGTGCTATTCTCAGTGACTGTTGTTCCCGTCCCTTTGACCAGGTCTTTTACATCTACGACATCGTTAGTTCCCTTAGCTTTCAGAATTCCGAGTACTTTAACGTCGAAGTATAAATCTGCTTTGCCAGGAATTTTGGGTTCTTGTCCTTGTTCGCCATAACCCAAAGTGTAGGGGATTTTGAGTCGGCGTACCGTTCCAACCTTGGC
>JAPLCS010000163.1 GCA_026392145.1 Fimbriimonadales bacterium
GAACCAGGGCCTGCGGTCATCAAACTTATGCTCGCCGTTGGAGGTCGTTGCTGCTCCGCAAACGGCGATGGATCGCCCAGCGTAATATGAACCCGAGCCGACTTAACTCCTGGGTTTGTTTCAATACTCCTGGCAAGTTCACCCTCAGCAATCGCTTTCAATCGCTCTCGCTCAACTGCTGGTGTGGTGTAAAGATTCATATCACCAAGGTTTTCAGTACCAAGGTGAGCACTCTTAGGTGCTTTTCCGGCTTTATTTATGTCCATTCGGACCTTTGCAATCATGTCTTCTGGAACTTCAACTCGGCCCGAAACATCGTAATTGACCGGAATGCCCATGGACTGCACCTGTTCAACAATGGAAGCTTGATCGGTGGCAGATAGCCCACCATAAAGAAGTCCAAACTTCGGCTTGGAAGCAAAAGAAAATATTCCCGCAAGGAGAAGTAGCGTAAGTACCGACCCTCCTATCGTGGTTATTTTCTGCGATTGCGTACTTTGCAACCACCAATTCTTTATTCGATCTAAAAATCCGCCCATGCTGATTGTCCTAGGGGCAGAAACTTAAAGACTATATCTGCATTCGGGAAAGCTCTTGATATGCCTCAAGAAGCTTGTTCCGAACCGCCATGGTCAGTTGCATCGATGTGCCCGCCTGTTCCATCGCAATCATTACGTCTTGGATTTCTACCTTTCGCCGATTCGTCATCAAATCGGTTTGCAATTCTTTGGCTTTGCCTTGGGAATCGTTCACCTCTCCGAGGACGTCCATCAACATCTGAGCGAAGTCACCACCGCCCGTTTTACCAGCAGACTGAGTCGCAGTCCCTACATTGCCCGTCTCAAACGCACTTTGTATTGCTGGGTTGGAAGAAATTCTCATCTAACTTGTTAGGTTTTCCTTACTATTAACTCGGTCACATCTTGCCAATCTGGAGGGCAGAATTTAACATTCCTTTCGCAGTATTAAAAGCGGCGATATTCGCCTCATAAGCACGGCTTGCTCCAATCATGTCAACCATCTCCATAACGGGATCAACATTGCTCAAAGTGACCTCACCAGTCGCTGGGTTATGGTACGGATGGCTCCAATCAACTTTAGTGAGCAAAGGTTTCTCTCGATCTTCGCTAGTCCCTGCAATCCGAACTCCATTGTTAGTGGTCTGCAACACCACCGACTGTCGCCGGTAGCCATCCTGACCAGGAGCAGCAACCGTGTTTGAATTAGCAATATTCGCCGAAATAACATCCATTCGATACCGCTCAGCGGTCAATCCAGTAGTGCTATATTGCATAGCGTTGGCAAGGCTTCCAATTCTCATTTAGTCTTTATCTCCCCTCTCGGATCACGTTTTTAAGTCCGGAAAAATATCGTCCGGTCAATTCGGTTAAAGCATTGAACCGAGCTTCTGTCTCAGCAATGGACATTACTTCCATTTCAAGATCTACATTGTTTTTGTCTGGTCGCAACGACGACTCACTGGATCGCTTAGATTTCAAACTTCGCTCAGCAACCATCGTATCAAACTCATCCATCTTCTCATCGAGCATGATGCTGAAATCCATATCCTCTCGCTTATAACCAGGTGTGTTAACATTCGCGAGATTCTTCATCAAAAGCGATTGACGCTCCGATGTCTTATTCAACGCTCGGTTCAAATTCCCAGCGTGAGGTCCAAATAAATTGTCTAAATAGGCCACGGTCGAGTTCCTCTTTCGATCCGCGCATCCATGTGCGTTGCCAGTATAATTACCGAAGAAAACCAATCCGTGGTTATTCCACTTTGGTTATCGGAAAGACTTGCTCAAACTTTAGCCCCTCATATGTATGCTTTTTTCAAGGGCCATATTCAAAAACAAAAGAAGCCCTGCAGGTTGCAGGGCTTCTCTTTCGCATCCGCGATTACGTTGACTAGCTCTTACTTACCGGGTGATAATTCCTTCGTTACAAAGGTTCGCGTGGAAGGATCCGAGATAACCGACTGCTTCACAGTGGCAAAATTAATCTTCTTCAGATCAATCTTATTCACCTGACGGCTATGCATCGAGTGGAAGTAATAAACTCGGTTCGTTAAATCCGAAGCCGAAGTTACCTGAGTAGCTCCCACAATATCCTCTGGAATTGCTTTGGGAGCCAATTGTGCTCCTAAAGGAATGTTGAAGCTGTCCAAGATTCTAAACGCCTCACTTACAGCATCAGTACTGTCCTTCAAAGGACGGCAACTCGCCGTGAACGCAGCCGCCCGGATAAATCGGGAAGGAGGAGTGTAGTCTCCTGGAAGACCCATCATTCCAGAACCACCCCCGAGTGGTGTGAGCGTCATATTGCCGACCTCAATATTCGGTCGAGGACTGGGTGACAACTGTAGATAATTGCGCATGTTCGTGAGGTGCCAATCGTACGTTGGAGAGTTTGTGATTACCCCCAAGAACGCATCATAAATCTTTACTTTTCCACCCTCAACCATTTCAATGACAATGCTCTTTCCGCTCGGATCGCTGATCTTCCAATGGAAAGGTAGAGGTGCTCCACCGAAGCGCTTGTCCTCAACATTCACAACGTTAACCTTGTCAAAGTTGGCTCGAACTTCATCAACTGTTTTGAAAGAAGAAAGCAGCCATTGCATGCAATCCCCTACACTAAAAGAGTTATCAGCTTCCTTAGCGTTGTACTTCTTGTACTCTGCGAATCCAGGTAAGTAGTACATCCCGACATACAAACCATGTTCGTTCATCCCATCGGGACCGAAAGGCTCACCATAGGCCATCAAAGAGACAAATCCGTTCTTACCCACCCACTTCTTGCCATTTTCACCCTCTGGAGTAAGTCCAACAAATTTCTTGCCCCGAGGAATCACAACCACTCGATCGTGGGTGGCATCGCTCAGCGCCCATTCAACTGTACGAGCGACAACAACAGTGCCATCTTTTGCTCTAAGCGAAATCCCAGTACATGCAGACACCATGCAAGTTGCTGCAACTGCCACTAAACAAGTCAACGAGTTAACAATTTTCATCTTTGTCTCTTCCTTCCTTTTCAAAACCTTCGCATTCGGAAAATATTTAAAACCAAAGTTACCAGTGGTTTTACCTGCATAAATCAATTTTTGGTTACCATCCTTATACCAGTAACACAGTGCATCCAAAAACCATTTGATAAAAACCCTGTGACAAAAACCTAGAACTCTTGAGTTCATAGTGGCATAATTCAAAAACACATGACGCCACTACTTTCGCTCATCGTTCCGCTCACACTAACCGCTGGAGCACAAAAGTCTTCAGAAGTCAACCGACTCCTCGCAACAAAACTTCCCGCACTTGGACACAGAAATTGGGTCGTGGTGGTAGATGCGGCATACCCGCTTCAAACCTCCGCCGGTATAGAAACAATCACCGTCAAGCAAGACCATATTTCCGCAGTCAAAGATGTGCTCTCAGCACTCGGCAAGACCAAACATGTTCGCCCAACAATCTACA
>JAPLCS010000334.1 GCA_026392145.1 Fimbriimonadales bacterium
ATCAGGTTGGTTGGTCGTACGATGGTAGCTCGACTGCCTCGGGTCTGCGGCTCTACATCAACGGGAAGCCCGCCGAGACAACTGTCCTTGCCGACAAGCTTTGGAAGAAGATTAATGCCCATGGTGACCTCGGCCCCAGTCGAGGAGAATGGTCTTTTGCCCAGCGATTCCGCGAAAGTGGTTTCAAGGGCGGAAAAATTGATGATGTAGCCTTCGCAAATCGCCAACTTAGCAACATAGAAGTCGCCCAACTCTTTGATGGAAGAGCGTTATCTGCACCCAATGCCGATCTCCGAGAATTCTATGCTTCAGCCATTGACCCGCAAGTCTCGAATGCACGCGCGGCCCGCCAGCAGGCAGTCCAGAATCTTGCAGAATTTGAATCGGGGATTCATGAAATCTCTGTAATGGAAGAGGCGAAGCCAGAGGTCCCGGCTTATCTTTTAGCCCGTGGCGAGTATGACGCTCCTCGCGAGAGAGTCCAGCGGGGCGTTCCGGCGTTCTTGCCCGCTCTCAAGACCACTGCGAACACAAGACTCGAGTTGGCTAAATGGGCGACACAGCCCAATCATCCCTTGACAGCAAGGGTCGCCATCAATCGCATTTGGCAGATGATTTTCGGAGTCGGAATTGTAGAAAGTAGCGAGAATTTTGGCATCCAAGGTTCCCAGCCTTCTAACCCCGAGTTATTGGACTTCCTCGCCCGCCGATTTGTCAATGAAAACTGGGATGTCAAAAAGGCAATCAAACACATCGTGCTTTCAGCAACGTATCGGCAAGATTCATCACGGTCAAAACTTTCGAATAGCTCTCAGGTCGATCCTTTGAACCGCTTGCTATCTCGAGGACCGAGTTTCCGACTTAGTGCGGAGATGATTCGAGACACGGCTCTCGCGGCTTCTGGACTACTTAGTCAGAAGCAAGGGGGACCACCGGTCAATCCCTATCAGCCTGCTGGAATCTGGACAGAGAACAACACCATGTCACCGGGATTCGTCCAAAGCAAAGGACCAGATCTTTATCGTCGGAGCCTTTACTCCACTTGGAAGCGAACTACTCCGGTGCCGAGCATGATGATGTTCGACTCGACTTCTCGTGAAGTCTGCACCACACGGAGGCCTTCGACGAACACTCCCCTTCAAGCTCTTGTCCTCCTGAACGACGTACAGTTTGTTGAAGCGGCACGGGTGCTCGCGGAAAAGACGATTGAGCACCAATCCGACCTAGAGTTCGCTTTTACTCGCCTTGCCGGACGAAAGCCTTCGCCTCAAGAGAATGCAATTTTAGCAAAGACTCTTGAAGAGCAGCGTGCCATTTTTGCCTCCGATCCTTCCTCTGCAACTAAGTTGATAAACATCGGCGCCTCGAAGCCCAATCCCGCCATCCAGGAAATTGAGTTGGCGGCGATGACTGTCGTTGTGCAACTCATTCTTAACTCTGACGCCGTAATTTGGAAGAGATAATATACGATGATCCCCTACGACCCTGACCATCCATTTAGCCCGCTTCTCGGACTCACTCGACGTGAGTTTTTCGGTCGCGCGGCGCAGAGCTTAGGTGCGATTGCGTTGTCGTCTTTGCTCCCCGAGTTCGCATTTGGGCAAGGCTCAAAATCAACACTGATTGGCTCGCACCACCCAGCTAAAGCAAAGAGAATTATCTATCTTGTTCAGGCTGGCGGACCAGCTCAACAGGATTTGTTTGACTACAAACCACTACTTAACCAACTCCATGGTAAACCGCTTCCACCAGAGGTGAGAGGTGCCCAGCGGCTGACGGCTATGAGCGCCAATCAAAGCGTGATAGCGCTCGCGGGCTCGCCTTTTAAGTTTGCCCAGCACGGTAAGAGTGGGGCTTGGATGAGCGAAATCTTGCCTCATCTAGCAACGGTTGCTGACGATCTGTGCTTCGTCAAATCGGTGTTTACTGAGGCCATCAACCATGATCCCGCCATCACTTTTATCCAAACCGGGAGTCAGATTGCTGGACGACCTTCGCTTGGTTCTTGGATTTCCTACGGACTCGGCTCAGAGAACAAGGACCTGCCCGCATTTGTCGTTCTGGCCAGCGCAAACAAGGGTGACCAACCGCTGTATGCTCGGCTCTGGGGAAGTGGATTCTTGGATTCGCGTTATCAGGGCGTGCGTTTCCGATCAAGCGGAGAGCCAGTACTCTACCTCTCCAATCCTGACGGGGTGTGCCAATCTGGTCGTCGAGCGATGCTCGATCGACTAAGCGAGTTGAATCAGGTCAACTTTCAAAAGGAGCTTGATCCCGAGATTGAGAGCCGAATTGCGCAGTACGAGATGGCGTATCGAATGCAAACCAGCGTGCCAGAAGTGACCGATTTGAGCAAAGAACCCGAAGAGGTCTTTGAACTCTACGGTGCTGAAGCTCGCAGACCAGGAACTTTTGCCGCGAACTGCCTGCTGGCAAGGCGGCTGGCTCAAACGGGAGTTCGGTTCATTCAACTCTACCACCAGGGATGGGATCAGCACGGCGGACTCCGAGATGGCATCCAGGTTCAAACTCGAGATACCGACCGTCCAACGGCGGCGCTGATCAAGGATCTCAAGCGGCTTGGAATGCTTGAGGATACGCTCGTCGTTTGGGGCGGAGAATTTGGAAGGACAAGTTACTCGCAAGGTTCTCTCTCGGTGGCAGAATTCGGTCGTGATCACCATCCACGATGCTTCACAATCTTCATGGCCGGTGGTGGAGTTAACGCGGGAACGACCTATGGTAGAACCGATGACTACGGCTACAACATTGTCGATGCGGATGGACAAGCGATTCTTCCGACCAAGAACGAGTTCACGCCAGGTGCGGTTCACGTTCACGATCTCCAAGCAACGATCCTATGGCTCATGGGCATCGACCACAAGCGGCTCACTTTCCCTTATCAAGGCCGAGACTTTAGAATCACAGATGTTCATGGTCACGTTGTAAAAGAATTGATCAGATGATCATCTCCGATTTCAAACCACGCTCGAAATAGGTTCTGCTTGCTGGTTAAGGTCGTAAGTGCGGCTCACTTAGAGATAGACGCTCAAAGGCAGTCGATCGGCAGTTAGGAAATGGCTTGTGCTCCATTCAACACGTCGAAGTTACGATATTCGTCTGAGAATCTCCACCTAATGGTTTTGACGGTAATCTGACGTATGTCTCGGGATTGGTGTTTTCGCTCACTCGTTCGGTTGCTGTTGACCTTTTGTCTGGTGACTGCATTTGTCCAAGTTGTTAGTGCTCAAGACGTTGTGCGTAACTCGGACTTGAAGCCTGGTGCGCGACTCATTCTGAAGTTTCCTGAACTTCCTCAGTCACTTTATGCCATGCAATCTGGCAAGGAAGCGACGACCCAGTTGTATGTTGCTCTTCCGGAGAATTACTCGCCGGATCGGAAATACCCGATGTTTGTTTTCCTTTATGGAGGGCATGGTGGGCCGGGAGCAGGGCCGGGCAGAGGGCGTGAGATTATGGAAAACAAGGATTGTATCTTTGTAAATCTGCCTCTCTTTAAGAAGCAAATTGATGCTGATGGTCCGTTTAAGGGATTGCTGATTAGTCCGGAAAATGATGGCGATGTGATATGCAAGGCCTACAGCGCGATGTTTAAGAAGATCTATGAGACGATTCCGAATATCGACACACGGCATAACATCATTGGCGGGATGTCCAACGGTGCGCACTCAGTTGTTACTATGTTTGAGCATGGTGATTCCTATCTGATGGGATTATTTCAGAACCTGATTTTGATTGAGGGTGGATTTAACTATGTCAAAACTTTTAGCCGGTATCAGGGCAAGGGGATGTTGTACTTATACGGAGACTACGCGGGGCAAGACGATTGGACGGGCAGGAAGATGCGAGAAGATTTACCAAAGTTTATGAAGAAATTCGCTGAAACTGCTGCCACTTATCATTTGGATGCAACCGGTATTGTGATGGCAAATACTGGCCATGATATGCCGACTCGTTTTAACGTTGACGTGATGAATTGGGTGCTGAAGCAGTTAGCGAAGTCGTGAATCACAGAAGGGGTGGGGGCTGGGGTAGGGCTGGCGGGTGTGCTGGTTTGACGAGTGCAACTAGATGTTTATTAATTGCTGAGCAATTCCACGGCAAGTTGCGCTTCCGTGAGGGCTTTCTCAGATAGCTCATCTCCGTTCAGGCCCATGGAGGTGAATATCTTGTCGATCCCACGATTCAGAAACTTGAAAGATGGTTTCTTCCAGACTTTTAGGTGGTCTGACGCATAATCCAAAGCAATTTTCCCTTGATTGTCTTTCAGAGTGCGATTTGCCCCCGCCTCAAGTAAGAGTCTAAGGCACTCAACTTCACCGTGTTGGGCTGCGACCATCAGTGCCGTTTGCCCGTTTTCGTTTGGGGCGTTGATGTCTGTCCCACGACTGAGTAGCACTCTGACCGAGGTTGGTGATCCCCAGTCGCCAAACACTGCTTCGTGCAGAGGCCTTGTTCCTCGGGAAAGTAAATTCGGATCTGCACCGGCGTCGATTAAAAGCTGAATCGTTTCTTCCACCTCTCCAGTGTCGCGCCCATTGTTTCCGTCTCCCTGCCAGCAAGCAGTGTGCAGTGGGGGGACATGTTCTTTGCTCGGCTGATTTGCGTCTGCACCTAGTTCCAGCAGCAAGCGCACTGCTCTTGGATTCATCCTCACACCTGAAGCGGTCAACAGTTTTTCTTGAACCGTGGCACGGTCGACCTTTCCGAGCAGGAAACGGAGCACTGAAAGGTTATCCGATTCAATGGCATCGTCTATAGCATCAAATCCGAATCTCCCTGTTTGGGGTCGAACACCTTGAGCCCACAGATATTCGAGAACTTCCGTGTTGCCGACTCCGGTCACGGCGTTGTCTCTATTCAACTCGAAATCGGCAGGGAAACCCGCCTCAATAATGAGTTTTACGCATTCCACGTTTCCCTCTGATGACGCAGCGAATAGAGGGACCAACTGGTGGACAGAATCCGCCATCATTTCACGAACCGCTTTGGGAATGTTCTTGCCAAAAGCTTCTGATATTGAATCTTTTATCGATGTTGGGGGCAAAGCGGGGCCGACTTTCGCTCCTCGTTCGATTAGCAACTTAAGGCGTGCTGGGTCACCTACTGAACAGGCTTCGTAAACGCAGGATCTACCGTTTGAGGCGGACTCGTTGGGATCGCCACCGGCATCGAGCAACATCCTGAGGCGTTCAACGTCTCCACCGCCCCAATTCAGGTAGGGATGATCTGGCTGTAGAGTTTGCAGTTTTGCTTTGGAGAGTGAATATCCGGTGCCGCCACCGGATGCATACCAGGTCGCGCTTACTTCGCCTGAAGATACTGCGAACGGTTCAGCTCCATTTGCCAGAAGTATATTGACAATTTCCGCGTTACTTTTTGGCGCGGCTACAGCAACCATGAGCGGCGTGACCTGATCTAAGAATGCTCCATGGTCCGATTCAGCCGGGAGCCTATAATTTGGATCAGCTCCTGCTGTTATCAACTGGCTGACTCGGGAGGAATCTCCGTTGCGGATGGCATTGATTAACAGTGCGCTCATGCTCTTAGCGTAACTGATTTGGAAATGGGGTTGATCATAAGCTTTCTCTTAATGGTTGATTGCGTGGTTGGAGGATTTTGTTGAGTATTCACTCTGCGGGTTATGGGCGCAGGGTGAATACTTTGACAGGGCGGAGCACAACCGGGCCTAAGAGGCCACTTGGGAGTAGTGGTGTGTCTTTGTAGTTGTGGCGCCAGGTGGTGAAGGTTTTGCGGCGAGGTTCGGGTCGAGGTTGGTGGTAGAGGAACCACTGAGGCCAGTCGCGTAGTTGGCTTCCCTCCCATCCCATATCGTCGGGGAATTGCTCGTCACCGATGAGACGATTTGTCCAGAGGTTGGTGACGTCGACTTCGAGTTTATTCGTGCCGGCTTTGGCAAAATCGGTGATGTCGACTCGGAAAGGGGATTTCCAGAGCGTGGCGACAGGTTTGCCGTTGAGCCGAATTCGGCACAGTTCGCGGACATCGCCGAGGTCGAGGAATAGTCGTTGGTCTTTGCCGAGGAGACTTCGGTTGATCTCTATCGATTTTGAATAAGTGCCAGTGCCGGAAAAGACCTTGGTATCGAAGTTTTCATCTTCGGTCCACGATTTGAGTTTTTCGTAGGTTACGGTTTTGACTGGGTCGTAAGTTGAGGTGAACTTGATTTGCCATGGACCGGAGAGTTCGATGGGGTTGGCAAGGTTGGAGACCTGTGTCTGAGCTTTTTTGCCATTGGACCAGAGTTGCTCGTACGTTCCATTTCTCCAAGCGATGAGTTTATTGCCCACGAATTCTGAGATTGGTGGGGTGCCTGCATTGGGGAAGTCACCGACGGCGAATTGAGTGTTTTCGCGGAAGATCTCGGTCTTGATTGTTTCGCCAAGTTGGTAGGTGACGGTCAAGACTTTTACCACGTTTACTGCGGGGTCGCCACCGAGGTCTGAGTTTGATGCGCTGATTCGGATGGTGGTTGGGGTTGCTGCCCTGGCAAGGTACTCGGTGACGTCTTTGATGCGTCCGGAGGTTGGATCGCCGTAAGTGGCTTTGATGATTTTTAGCTTTGGTGCTGGTTTTGCGACTTCCTGTGCCGTTACGGCTTTCGCTTCGACGATGTGGTTTGTATTTGTGGGGGCATTAGTGGG
>JAPLCS010000410.1 GCA_026392145.1 Fimbriimonadales bacterium
GTGAAGTTTGGGTTTGATTGTGGAATTTTTGGAACGATCGATTAGTACTGAGTGAATACCGGCATTGGTTGCACCCTCAAAATCATCGACCACGCTGTCTCCTACGTGAATTGTTCGATGTGGTTCCACATTTAGCCTTGAATGTGCTTTTTCAAAGATTTGAGGGTTCGGCTTATCAACTCCTTCGCAGAGTGACGCCGCGATGTCATCAAAGAAGTGGTCAAGTTTGTGAGCTTCGAGGATGGGAATGAGTGTGACATCCCAATTTGAGATAACTGACATTCGAATTCCTTCTGATTTCATTTGTTCAAGGGCGGGAAGCGTGTCCTCAAAGGGTTGAAACACCGATGATTCTGGTGAGAGAAGTGAGGTTTTAGTAATCATCCAAAGTGAATCGATGGATTCGGGACTTCCATCTACGACATTCACCCACTCTTTCACGATTTCAATCCACATTCTTTCCCACTCTTCGAGACTTCTTTTCAAATTCATCAAGAGTAGTTCAGACTGCCACTTCATTAAGAGTTGGCCGTAAAGTTCTGAAGCGTTGGATGGAAGAGGAAGTCCAGCTAGTTGAGAATTGGAGAGGGCAAAATCAATGGGATGATAGCGATTACGAAGTAGGGTATCCGCGCAATCAAACGTAATCAATTCGAGTCCCATCTTAGTTAGTTTGGCAGAACCGAGAGGCTAGTCATAGTTATCGTTCACTGAGCGCTTTCACTTCCTTGGGTGTGAATGTGGTTGAAATATGTGATAGAGTCAAATTTGATGCTTGTTTCTTTGATTGCTTTCACTGTTTTGGCTCCTGTGAGATTGTGGGAAGGTGATGCACCTTTATCAAAAGGGAAGGGAGAAAATGATGTGCCGACTATTACTGCTTACTTGCCGAAGGAGCCTGCCAAGACTGCGATTGTTGTTTGTCCAGGCGGCGGATATTGGATGTTGGCTGACCATGAAGGAAAGGATTATGCTGAGTTTCTGGCTCAAAATGGGATAGCTGCCTATGTATTGCGATATCGTTTAGGTCAGTTTGAATACCGTCACCCTGCCATGTTAGCGGATGCTCAAAGAGCGATTCGAACGGTTCGGTCTTACAATTTGTATTCAAAAATTGGCATCATGGGTTCATCGGCAGGTGGTCACCTCGCTGCGACCTCAAGCGTTTACTTTGATATGAAAGTTCCATCGGTCGGTGATGCAGTAGACAAGTTCTCTGCTCGACCAGATTTCACCGTGCTCTGCTATCCGGTTATCTCTGTGACTGCGCCGATAGGACATGTGGGATCAGGTGACAATCTCTTAGGCAAAGGTGCTTCGCAAGAAATGAAAAATCTTTTGAATCCTGCTTTGCATGTTACAAAGGACACTCCTCCTGCCTTTCTTTGGCATACGGGAGAAGATAAGGGTGTTCTGATGGAAAATAGTTTGAGTTATGCTAGTGCGTTGAGGGCGGTAGGCGTTGATTTCGAGTTACATGTGTTTCAGAAGGGAGGACATGGTATTGGATTGACTACTAAGGCCCCCTATAGCAATCCGCATCCATGGGCAACTGATTTGCTCTTTTGGATAAAGCAAAACGGTTGGTAATTCGTAGAGAATCACCAACCGTTTTCTTGATGTAATTGGTTTTCTACATCAATGACATCGGCATGACCAC
>JAPLCS010000379.1 GCA_026392145.1 Fimbriimonadales bacterium
GATGTGGCGGACGATTGGTGATGTCTTGTCTTGCGATCGCTAAAATTGCGCCATATTGGACGCCGCTGGGGCAGGCGGTTTCACATGCTCTGCACCCTAGGCATAGGTCGGTATGGGGTGATACATCTTTGACCCAGTCGAGTTTGCCTTCGATGGCGGAGCGGATGAGGTAAATGCGTCCGCGGGGTGATTCGAGTTCGTTGCCGGTGGTGACAAAGGTGGGGCAGTCCTCTAGGCAAAACCCGCATCTAATGCATTGAGTGGTTAGATCTTCGAAGTGGCTCATTAGAAAATTCCCATTCCTCCTGGATTAAGTTTGTGATGTGGGTCGAATTCCTCTTTGAGTTTGTGCATGAGGGTGGCGATTGGGGGTGGGAATGTGGGGAGGTTGAAGATTCCGTGATTAGACGTCCACACCGAACCTTTGTGATTGTCGCCGGTCCATTGAACGAGGGCGAGTTTGCTTTCGAGATTAAGGTGCTGAATGGTGCTTGGGGGTAGGGTTTTCAAGTAGCTGGGGTCGGCGACGATGAGTTGGCAACCTTCGGGAAGGTCGGCGTGAATGGGTGGGTAGGTCGGCTTATTTTGGAAGGGGCGAACGACGATGGTTACGCTTACGGGGATTCCAAGTGTGAATCTGGAACCAATGATTAGTTTGTGAAGATCAAACCCAGTAACGCTTTTGACGACATCGGCGCCTGAACGGATGAGTCTTCCGTCTGCGGAGACAAATCGGATTGCGGTGATCCAGTCACGCCATGTGCCTGCCTGCATATTCCAGTGCGGCAAGTTTATGGAGAGGAAACTTGCGAGGGAAGCATTTTGGTCGGCTTCGTTGAGTCCTATTGGGATTTCGAACCCTTCGGCTTGGAGTTTTTTGTTGAGATTGCTGAGTTTGATGCCAGATTGAACTTTGATTAGCTGGTCCTCAAGTCGCCACTCTTCGATTTGATTAAGATTTTCGAGGGAGAGCGTAGCTCCTTCTTCGAGGATATCGTAGGGGCTTTCGCATGAGATTTGAACGTTTGAGTTTGAATTAACCCATTCGCAAAGACTACTAATAGTAGTTGGTGCTACCATGCTGTTCCTCTCCATCTTTGACGATGTTCATTGCAACTTTTTTGGTTGGGTAGTACTTTGCACGGGTTGCATGTGGACTCAGGGTCGAATACGGCTTTGAGTTTGAATTGGTAGTTCAGGTCATCTGGGGTGAACATGAGTGGCATTGCATCAAGTTTTTCGACTCCAACGCCGTGTTCACCGGTGATGGATCCGCCGAGGGTAATGCATTTGCGAATGATTTCTTCGCCTGCTTCTACTACTTTTTTGATGACTCCGGGTTCTCGGTCATCAAAGTAGAAAAACGGATGGAGGTTTCCGTCGCCAGCGTGAAAGATATTTGCCACACCAAGTCCGTGCTTGGCTCCGACTGCGTTTACAAAGTCGAGCATTTCTGGGAGTTTGCTTCTTGGTATGACACAGTCGTGCGTGACGATGGTTGGAGCGAGGCGTCCCATGGCGCCGACGCCTTTTTTGCGTGCCATCCAGAGTTTGGCTCGCTCTTTTTCATTTGCGGCGATGGTGGTCTCTATGCATCCAAATTGCTCACAGACTTGTTGGATGGTTTTCAGTTCTGCTTCGACTTGGTCTTGGATTGCTCCATCACATTCGACGAGGAGGAGGGCGAGGGAGTCGGGGTGGAATTGAAGATTAAATGCCTCTCGCACGGCATCCATGATGCCTTTGTCCATCATTTCTAGGGCGGCGGGAAGGACTCCGTTGGCGATGATGCTGGCAACACATTCGGTTGCGGAACGGATTGAGGGGAAGGAGATGAGGGCGGTTGCGACGTGGAGCGGGAGCGGGGTGAGTTTGACCCAGGCTTCGGTGACTATGCCTAGTGTTCCTTCGGATCCGCATAGGATTCCGAGCCAATCGAAGCCGGGTTCGTGGCCTGTAAGATTTCCGAATTCCACGATTTCCCCGTTGGGGAGTACGGTGGTGAGGCCGAGGATGTGTTGGACGGTGACTCCGTATTTTAGGGTGTGAGGACCGCCTGCATTCTCAGCAATGTTGCCTCCGAGGGTGGCGACGGATTGCGATGATGGGTCGGGGGCGA
>JAPLCS010000415.1 GCA_026392145.1 Fimbriimonadales bacterium
GGAGCAACGTTGGCGCCAAGTCTTTCACGAATTCGAGTGTAAACGGAGAAGAAGTCAGCTCCAAGTCTGTCCATCTTGTTAACATAGATAACTCGTGGGACTTTGTACTTGGTTGCCTGTCTCCAAACTGTTTCAGACTGTGGTTGAACTCCACCAACAGCACAGAAGACTGCAACGCATCCATCCAGAACACGGAGAGATCTTTCTACTTCTACAGTGAAGTCAACGTGACCAGGTGTATCAATGATGTTAATCTTGAATTCATGGTCAGAATTGGTTTTCTTGTCTGCGGATTCGAATCGAGTTCTCTTCCATGCAGCAGTGGTAGCAGCCGAGGTAATGGTAATTCCTCGCTCTTGCTCTTGTTCCATCCAGTCCATGGTCGCTGCACCATCGTGCACCTCACCAATCTTGTGAGTTCGTCCGGTGTAGTAGAGAATTCGCTCGGTAGTGGTGGTCTTACCTGCATCAATGTGTGCGGCAATTCCAATGTTCCGGACGAGTTCGAGAGGGTGGCTTCTAGGCATGTTGTTTTCTCTTGCTTTACTGTTTTACGTAGTTATGGACGCAAGCATTGCTTGCGTCCAATGAATGTCTCTATTTGAATTGTGGTCGCGTGTTCAACTTAGAACCGATAGTGAGCGAACGCCTTGTTCGAATCAGCCATCTTATGGGTATCTTCTCGCTTCTTCATTGCTTGACCGGTTCCGTTGAACGCGTCTAGCACTTCGTTGCTGAGCTTATCAACCATCGACTTACCGCTTCGCTTCCGTGCAGCACCAATGAGCCAGCGGAATGCGAGGGTTCGTCGTCTTTCGGGTCGAACTTCCATTGGAACCTGGTAAGTCTGACCACCTACTCGTCGAGGGCGAACTTCGACGGCTGGGGTGATATTCTGAATAGCTTTTTCGAAGGCATCGATAGCTGGAGTTCCAGACTTTTCTTCAACGACTTTCATCGCTTGGTAGAAAATATATTCTGCTTTGCCGCGCTTGCCACTCAGCATTAGTCGGTTGATGAATCTTGCTGCAAGTTCAGATCCATAAATTGGGTCAGGAAGAATCACTCGCTTTGGAGCTGCACCTTTTCGTGGCATTACTTCTTACCTCCCGCTGCAGCACCGGCCTTTGGACGCTTGGCTCCATATTTTGATCGACCCTGATTTCTCTTACTCACACCAGAAGTTTGTTGGGTTCCTCGGATGATGTGGTATCGGACACCAGGAAGGTCCTTAACTCGTCCACCTCTGATGAGAACTACTGAGTGTTCTTGCAAGTTGTGTCCTTCTCCAGGAATGTAGGCTGTAACTTCAATTCCGTTTACGAGTCGTACCCGGGCAGTCTTTCGAAGCGCAGAGTTTGGTTTCTTGGGAGTCATCGTTCGAACGATAGTACATACTCCTCTCTTAAATGGGTTCTCTTTCAACGCAGGAGACTTTGATTTCGTCTTCGGCGCCTTTCTACCCTTTCTAACAAGTTGGTTTACTGTTGGCATCTTATTTTTCCCTTACGCCTGGCACATTTAGAATGCTTTACATCCCACTGTTGAGTATCGTTTCACAGTAACTGCCGGACAATCTCAATGCTTGCGCATAAAAATGCCCCTGGCAGTCAGAGGCGATTCGGTTTCGGTTATTGATAAGGAAGTGCCGTCTCTCGAAACTAAATCGCACCTAATCTGCAGAAAGTAATACTCTCCTGGAAGTTGGCGGTTCGACAGAGCGCTGATGAAGCACAATTCCGAACATAAAGAGTGTGACCTAAAAATTGCTTCAAAGTCAACCCGCACGAAAGTATCATGCACTGACCACATGCTTCGCAAAGCGAGAGATTAATGGCAGGTTGACGTAAAACAACAGAAAGCTATGTTAAAAATAGATTTCTCGGTACTTTGCTTCTAGTCCTTCAAGGTAGTACTTTGGATTGATTGACTCACCCGTCATTCTCTGTACCAATTCTTTCGGCGTGTATTTCTTACCTTTCGAATACATGTTTTCTTGCAGCCACCCAAGAATCGGAGCAAAATCTCCGTTGGCAATTTTATCAAAAGGATCTTTGACATCTCTTGAAAGAGCATTCCAAATCTGATAGCTCAAAATATTCCCCATTGAGTAAGTTGGGAAATAGCCGATTGAACCCATAGACCAGTGAACGTCCTGTAAACATCCTTCAGAATCTGTACCTGGTCTTATCCCGAGATACTGCTCGTATTTTGCGTTCCATGCTTCTGGCATATCTTTAACCGCAAGTTTTTCGCTTAATACATCGCATTCAATTTCGAATCGAACCATGACGTGTAGGTTATAAGTCAACTCATCCGCTTCTACACGAATCAAGCTTGGTTCGACTTTATTGATAAGTTTGTAAAACTCGTCCAAAGTGAGCTGACCAAGTTCGGGGAAACTCTTCTGCAGATCCGGAAGGAAGTATGACCAAAAGGCCTTGCTCCTGCCGACAATATTTTCCCATGTACGACTTTGGCTTTCATGAAGGCCAAGTGAAACACCACCGGCTAGCGAAGTCAGGTCCCAAGCAGCAGGGGATCCCTGCTCATACATTCCGTGCCCAGCTTCATGTAAAGATCCAAAGATTGCCGATCCAATATAGGGCTTGTATCTAGTTGTTAACCTGATATCACCCACTGACCAACCTGTACAAAATGGATGGGGTGCAGTATCTTGACGACCTCGATTAAAATCAAATCCGATTGCTGTCACCAATTTTTCAGTGAACGCGCTCTGCTTGGCTCGATCCCATTCACCGTACAAGCAAGAATCGTCTACTGGTCCACGTTCTTGTATCGCCTTGACAAGTTCTACTTGAGGTCCTTTAATGGCTTCAAACATCGCTCGCCAATCAGCTGCCGTGGCACCTTCTTCGTATTGATCGGTTAACGCATCATAGATGTGATCGGTATAACCAAGACATTCAGCCTCTTCCTTGCAAATATCAAACATTTTTTCAAGAGTCGGAGAGAAAGAAGCAAAGTCATTAGCTGAACGAGCTCTCACCCACTCCTCGTGGGCAACAGCAGAAAGTTTGGTTTTTCGAGCGACTAACTCAGTAGGCAACTTGGTAGCTAGATCGAGATCCCGGCGGATAACTCTTATAAGCGCCTGTTCATCTTCCGATTCCGGTCGAGCGTTTGCAATCGCATTTTGAACTGCCTCAGAAGTAAACAGTTCATGTCTCATTTTGGAAAGCGCTTCAAGATGGTTCGCTCTCGCCTCCGCACCGCCTCTTGGCATATAGGTTTGCTGGTCCCAATCAAGAAGAGCAATTGCTGAATCTAGAGCCTGAACATCTGCCATCAAGCCTTTGAGAGTTTCAAAATGCGACATGAAAAAATTTTACCGATATCTGGAGAAGTTCTGTTCTCAATATATTCAGAAGAGGAC
>JAPLCS010000213.1 GCA_026392145.1 Fimbriimonadales bacterium
ATACTTGGGGTCGATTTTTGAAATGTTGAATGCCGCCATAGGTACCTATTGCTACTAAAGCTAATACTTTCCAACTATCACTCACGATGGAATTGTTCTACACATGGTTGAGAAAAGTTTTGTAGCAAACTACTAGGACTTACAAAAAAGCCCCTAACTGAATAGTCAGGGGCTGTTCCAGAACGATTAAGGCTTACTTATCTCGCTCTTTTCCACCCTTAGTAGCAAGAATGGCTGCTTGCGCTGCTGCTAATCGAGCAATAGGTACTCGATAAGGGGAGCAGCTTACGTAATTGAGACCGATTTGATGGCAGAAGGCCACTGATCGAGGTTCGCCACCGTGCTCGCCACAGATACCTAGCTTTAAGCCAGGTTTGACACTTCGGCCTTTCGCAACAGCAATCTTCATAAGTTCACCAACACCTGATTGGTCAATAGACTCAAACGGATCACCTGGCAGAATCTTGTTCTCAACGTAAGGTCGAAGGAATCGATCTGAGTCGTCTCGTGAGAAACCAAAGGTCATCTGGGTTAAGTCATTGGTACCAAAACTGAAGAAGCTAGCTTCTGCCGCTATTTCATCAGCGGTGAGGGCTCCTCTTGGAACTTCAATCATAGTGCCGAATTCGTACGGAATTTCAACTCCTTGCTCTGCAACAACTTTCTTGGCCGTTGCTTCTAGTCTTTCCCGAACGAACCGAAGTTCATTGACATGACCAACAAGAGGAATCATGATTTCTGGATGAGCTTTCCCACCGTTCTTAATGACCGTAGCTGCTCCTTCAAGAATTGCTCGAGTCTGCATTTCCACAATCTGTGGAAACACAATGCTTAATCGACAACCACGAAGGCCCATCATTGGGTTGATTTCATGCATTGACTCGACAGTGCGAAGCATTTCTTCCTTTTCAGAATCAACTTTGCCATTGGCTCGGTTGGTAGCTACCTCTTCAATCAGCGTATGGAGTGATGGAAGGAATTCGTGAAGCGGAGGGTCAATGAGGCGAACAGTAGCAGGCTTTCCTTTAAGTGCTTCAAAGATACCTACAAAGTCTTCTCGCTGGAATACCAAGAGCTCATCAAGTGCAGATTGTCTTTCAGCGTCGTTGTCGGCAAGGATCATTCGCTGAACCACTGGCCGTCGATCTCCTTCAAAGAACATGTGTTCGGTACGGCAAAGACCGATACCTTCTGCACCAAACTTGATAGCCAGTTCGGTATCTTCGGGAGTATCTGCGTTGGTTCTGATTCCAAGAGTTCGAGCTTCATCAGCCCACCCTAGGAATACACCAAATTCACCAGTCAGCTGAGGCTCTTCAACAGGTACTCCACCTTCGATAACTTCACCAAGGGTGCCATTGAGCGAGATTACGTCACCTTCTTTAATGACTTTATCTCCAACTTTGAATTCCTTTGCGTGGGAATTGACGGAGATTTCCGAACAACCTGCGACTGTAGGAATTCCAAATCCTCGCGCAACGAGTGCTGCGTGTGAAGTCATTCCACCCTTTTCGGTTAAAACACCTTGAGCAGCGAGCATTCCTTTGAGATCATCTGGAGAAGTTTCAGCTCGAACAAGAATAACGTTTTGACCTTTGCCACCCTTACCAAGTTCTGCTGCCTTTTCGGAATCAAAAATAGCAATTCCAGTTGCGGCACCTGGTCCTGCTGGAAGTCCCTTGGCAAGAACTTGATATTTTGTACCTGGAGCAATTACTGGAAGGAGGCAATGATTCAGCAACTCCGGATCAACTCGAAGGAGGGCTGCATCTTTATCAATAAGGCCTTCTTCAACTTGGTCAACTGCAATCTTAATGGCGGCGGGTCCGGTTCGCTTACCACTTCGGCACTGAAGAATGAAAAGTTTGCCATGCTCGATAGTGAACTCAATATCTTGCATATCCTTGTAATGTGCTTCAAGCTTTTTGCAGACATCATCGAATTCTTGGTAAATCGTTGGGTTTGCGTTTTGCAGTTCTGCGATTTCTAGTGGGGTTCGAACACCAGCAACAACATCTTCTCCCTGAGCGTTCATTAAGTATTCGCCAAAGACTACATTTTCACCTGTAGATGCATTTCTTGTGAAAGCCACCCCGGTTCCACAATCATCTCCTCGGTTACCGAAAACCATCGCCTGAATGTTCACTGCGGTTCCAATTTCGTCTGGAATCTTCTCTTTTCGTCGATAAACAATTGCACGATCATTATTCCAACTTCGGAAGACAGCCTCAACAGCTTCTTTCATTTGAACATATGGATCTTGTGGGAACTCATGACCAGTTTGCTTCAGCACGTGAGCTTTGTATCGGTCACAGAGTGTTTTCAGTCCTTCAGCGTTGACTTCAAGGTCCTCTTTAACACCAAGTTCTTTTTTCAGATCAGCAAAAATGTGTTCGAAATCGTGCTTGGTGATGTGATCGAACTTATCTGAATATGCGACGTCTGACAGCATCATGATAAGCCGACGGTAGGAGTCATACACAAACCTTGGGTCCGAAACTTTAATGAGAGCTTCGACAATTGTGTCCGTCAATCCAAGGTTCAGAACGGTGTCCATCATTCCAGGCATCGAGAATTTTGCACCCGAGCGGACTGACAAAAGAAGTGGGTTTGAGGCATCTCCGAATTTCTTACCGAGGGATTTTTCAACAGCAGCAAGAGCAACTTTAATTTCGTCCATTAAACTGCTTGGCAGTTGGCGTCCTGACTCATAATAGGCAGTGCAGACTTCAGTTGTGATAGTGAATCCTGGGGGAACTGGTAGACCGATATTAGTCATTTCAGCAAGGTTTGCACCTTTACCGCCAAGGAGGTCTCGCATTGTTGCATTGCCCTCTTCAAAGAGCCAAACGCTTTTATTGCTCATAGATTTGTTTTTATCTCCGTATTGATCTTAACCACACGGCGACATTGGCGCATGGAGACAATTTTCCCATCGAGTTTACCTTTTGCAAACTCTTGAAGGCTGAGGTATTCGTACCAAGGAAAACAGCAACAACTGAATCATGGAAATATGTGAATCAAGTGAGACTGCGGCTCAAACACAATTCAAATTAAGCATTCAAAGTGCTGACTAAGTTCAAGATTTTTACTTTTGGGCGAACCAAAGACCAGCCGAACCGAGAAAAAGTGCACAACAGGTAGCAATCTCAAGCATGATCGTAACCAACTTGATGGTTTTCTGCTGCACAGGATAGATTTTATGTGTTATTAGGTAGTTTTCATCAACCTTGTAAACATTCCTTGAATCTGGGCCGCCTATAAATGCATTTGAATCTTCAATGATTAGCAGAGTCGGGGCGCCTATGTTTGCGCCCTCATCTCCAAACAATTCTGAACTTGAAAGTCTCTCGACGCGCTGTATCATTTTGGCTTTATTTCCATAGGTAATACTGAGCGGTATCAACACAGCGAATACAACTCCGAGAAGCAACACAACTATGCTTAGAGCGCTGATAACCTTTCTTCGAGAGACGTTTGAGCTCACTTACTCGTTCCGATAACACTTACGGCAATGATGAGGTTATTGCTAACTTTATCAGCCGCCATTGCTGGAATCTTAACTCCGTAATCACTCAGTGTAATGTTGAATTTCGTTTTGATTTGAACAACATCACCTGCAAACCGGTTTCGCTTGGTTACTTCGCTTTCGGCAATATACTTTGCTGTAGCTTGAACCGTCATTTTCTTGGTCACACCATGAAGAGTGAAATTTCCGGTCAGTTCGAACTTGTCTCCGCCTTTGGATGCGATAGAAGTTGTTTCAAATTGTGCGGTAGGGAACTTAGCGACATTTAACCATCCTTCACTTCGCATGTGATCATCACGAGCATCAATTCCTGTGTTGAGACTGGCAAGGTCAACGATAAGCTTTCCACTTCCAGTTTTCTTGGAAATGTCTACAGTGAGATTTCCTTTAACCTTATTTGTTCGTCCAACGAAATCCTCAAAAGCAGTGTTGCTTTCTACAGTGATAACTTGTTGAGGCGCAAGATTTTCTTTACCGAAATCGAATGTTCGAGATTGGGCGAAGGCACCAGCAGATAGACCTGCGATCAGAAGGGAAGTAGCGTAGATTTTCATCTCTGCCAAAGAATACGCCTTTGCAGGGTTGAATGTTCACGATTTAGTCTAAATTAAGTGATTGGATGAGCTCTTCTGGATTGTCAGCGGAACTTAAAGCTCTTCCAATGACCAAGTAGTCTGCTCCATCTTCCAGCGCTTTGTTCGGATCACCCACTCTCTTTTGATCGTGTGTTGCCCCTCCAAGTCGAATACCGGGAGTCACAATAACTGCCTGTTTTCCTAAAGCCTCGCGAAGAACTTTGACTTCATGAGCACTACAAACAACGCCGTCTAAGTCTGCATTCATTCCTTCCTTGCTAAGAAATATCATGTGTTCTTCCAAGGATCTGTTCACACCAAGATGGTTTTGCAAGGTTTGTTCGTCAAGTGAGGTGAGTACAGAAACACCAACAATAAGAGGTCGTTGTCCTTCTCCGTAGGCTTTTGCCTCTTCAACAGCAGCAGTCAGCATAGCAGGTCCTCCCGTAAGATGAACGGTCATCATCCAAACTCGATGTTTTGCTGCTTCTCGAACCGCGAGTGCTACTGAATTAGGAATGTCGTGAAATTTAAGGTCAAGGAATATTCTCTCTGCGCCAGCATCCTGTAATTTTTCAATTACGTTTAGCCCGTTCGGCAAAGTGAGGGCGTGTCCAATCTTAAAAGTGTTGACCCAAGGGCTCAATCGTTTGGTGGTGGCGATAGCTTCATCCAGATTGCTAGTATCCAGTGCGCAAATGATTGATCTAGGCATGAACTCAGTTTACGCCTTTTCCATCAGTACTGGTTTGACCAAGTCAGATATTGCATCATAAAATAGCTCGTAACACGCAGGGCATCCAACATAGCTGGTCTTCATTAAATTCTCTTTAGAGGAGTTGCAAACCGGACACTGAAGTATTGTTGCTTTAACTGGCGGTTGAAGTAACTCAACTACCTGATACTTTGGACACTGCTCACAGCAACGCTCTTTACTGCTAGGTTCCAGCCAAGTTTTTGGAAGGTCACACTTGTGGCAATTCATGTTTTATTTAACTCGGCTGGATTCTGCAATGCTAATCGCCTGAAGAAACCGTCTTGACACTCCAAATTAGAATGGAACGCCGTTGTATGTCTCTATACGATAAAGCTCAATTAACTGTTTTGTGATATGTCCAGGTTGTCCATCGCCAATATTTCTACCGTCAATAGTTACCATCGGAATTACCTCAGCAGCAGTCCCGGTGAGGAATGCTTCATCAGCAGAATAGAGATCAAATGGTGTTAGTTTGCACTCTTCGACCTTGATACCAATTCCTCGAGCAAGATCTATGACCGTATCCCTTGTTACGCCTTTCAGAATTCCGCTAGCTGGGTCTGGCGTTCTTATAACTCCATTTTGGATAAGAAAAATGTTGTCACCTGTACACTCAGCAAGTTCTCCTTGGTGATTGAGCATCAGCCCCTCGCCCGCACCTCTTGTGTTTGCTTCTTGCTTAGCCAAGATATTGGAGGCGTATTTTCCAATGCATTTCAATCTTGGGTCTAGAGCGTCAGCCGGAATGGTCTTGAATGAAGTTGTAACCACGTCCAATCCGGTTTCGTATGCCGACTCCGGATAAAGCGCGAGTGAATTTATCATCACCATTACGTTTGGTTGTTGGTCAATGTTTTTGGGATCTAGACCAAGGCCAGTGCCACGGGTGACATTAAGTCGAATGTAGCCCGCATCCATGTCAGACTTTTTGCATGTATCCAAGATGATTTGTCTGAGCTGCGGCTGAGTGATCGTCATTTTATAGTTGAGATACTTGATGCCATGATAGAGGCGATCAAGGTGCTCATCCAACTTGAATACTTTGTGATGGTAGATTCGAATTCCTTCAAACAATCCATCGCCATACAGGAAAGAATGGTCGGCAACCGATGTTTTAGCATCCTCGAGTGGGGTGACCTCGCCGTTTAACCAAACCAGTTTTTGCATAGCCTATTATGACGCGATGAACATCTAAAAATTCTTCTCCAAAGCCTCTGCGCCAAACGTCATAATAGTAGCTACGTTAAGAGATGTATTCATTCATGAAAAGGGGAGCACTGATTGCTGTTGGAACCTGTGCTGTAGTTTCAATTGTGTTTGCTGCCGCCGTGCAATCCACGTCCCAAACACTCAAAAAGGGAAGTGTTGTTGGCATTGTGAATGTTGGGGGGCTGACAATTCCCGATGCACATAAAAAGCTCCGGGTTTGGTGGGAGTCTGTTAAAACTAAACCAATTGTGCTTGTTGCCAAAAACAAGTCTTCCAGACAAACTGTCACCGCAAGTCAATTAGGTTTGACACTAGATGACATCGCCTCGATTTCCCAGATACCGTCCGATGGGTTGATCGGTCAAGTTGTGGGTGATGTTGACAACAAAACATACCAGGTTCTGCTTAAGCCTTCCACCGGAACAATGGCCAATTTGAACGCTCTGAAACCTATTTTGAGAGAGATTCTTGGCGAACCTAGTCCAGCAAAAGTGAAATTCATCTCCGGAAAACCCTCTCTGATATCTGAACAACCTAAATACTCAGTGGATGGTAAGTTGCTCTCTGCAGAAATACTGAAGGCACTGTATGAGGATAGTGATTTGCAACTTCCACTTGTGGAGGAACCGAAGAAAATTACGGATGAGGTGTTATCCACCATTACGGACGTCGTGGCGGAGTTTAAAACGAATTTTTCTGCTGGGAATCGTCCGCGTTCAAGCAACATTAAGTTGGCGAGTTCGATTATTGACGGATTGGTTCTTTTGCCCGGAGAGCGGTTTTCGTTCAATGGTGTAGTCGGGGAGCGGACAATAAAAGCGGGATTCCAAGAGGCTGGCGTCTACATAAACGGTAGACATGATACGGGAATTGGTGGCGGGATTTGTCAAGTGAGCACAACCCTCTACAACGCCTGCTTGCTGAGTAATTTGAAAATAGTATCAAGGACCAATCATTCGCTACCCGTTCCTTACGTTCCGCCAGGTCGAGATGCAACCGTAAATTTTGGTTTTCAAGACCTAGTGATAGAAAACAATATGGCGACACCAATTGCGCTTTCGAATACTTATGAACCTGGGATATTGACATTTCGTGTTCTAGGAAAAAAAGAACCCGGGCTGGAGGTGAAAATTACTTTGGGAGAAACGAAATACTGGAGTACAGGTACGAAACGTGAGCCAGATCCTAGCTTGCCGCCAGGAGTTACCAAAGTAAAAGACAAGGGTTCAAGAGGTCGCTCTTTAGATAGCTACAGGACTGTTTACAAAAATGGAGTTAAAGTTTCAACAGAGAAATTGGGTAAGAGCTATTATGCTGGTGCTCCAACGCTTGTTGTTTATGGACCTAGTAAAGCAAACCCCATACCACCATCGAATGGGAATACGGTAATACGACCTTGATCAAAGAATGAGTCGCCCTTGCGATGAGCTAGGCGACTCATTGACTTCTGAGAGTTTAGATTCGAGAGAAGGAAGCGCTTCGGACTGACTGGGTACCGTTGCTGATTGAAACCGAGTAGCTATATCTTTCACGGTTGTTACCTTCAGTCAGTTGAAATTCTCCTTTCACAATTCGGTCGCCAAAAACGACATTGCCGACCGACTCGCGAGCCCAATCGAATCTTGCGTCAAGTGAGAATTTATCTTGGATAGCATATCGAGCCTTTCTAACAAATTCGACTTCAGTTGAAGTGAAACCGCCATTGCCCCCAAAGTTTCCGCCATCCCATCTTTCGGCATTAAAGTCAAGATTAAATTGTGCACCCGAGACTGTTCCACTTAGGTTTACTCGTGTGAAGGTTCCTCGTCCATCGTGCTCAACAACTCCAGTGCCGAAAGCGCGGTCTCTGTCAAGGTCCTCAATGTTGATTAGGCATGAATTGTTATTTCGGTTTCGCCAAGTTCCGTAAAAGGTGTGGTTCGTTCCAGTCAAGATTTTGATTTCTGCCCGACCACCTTGCTTAAGGACGACTTGCATTTTGCG
>JAPLCS010000329.1 GCA_026392145.1 Fimbriimonadales bacterium
AGAACCCATGAAGAAATGACAGACTCAATCCCAATCACTTACGTCCCAGCCCGAAACACTGTTTTTCTCTCCCTGGCACTTGGGTGGGCAGAAGTACTTGGCGCCAGCGACATCTTTGTCGGCGTCAATGCCCTTGATTACAGTGGCTACCCCGATTGTCGACCCGAGTTCATTGCTGCCTTTGAGGCCATGGCAAATGTGGCGACCAAAGCCGCAGTCGAAGGACAAAAACTCAGGATTCATGCCCCACTAATCAACCTGACCAAAGCACAAATAATCGCAAAAGGCCTCAATCACTCAGTGGACTACTCGTGCACAACCAGTTGCTACGATCCGCTCGAAAATGGCGCTCCGTGTCGACGTTGCGACTCTTGCCAATTGCGCGAAAAAGGTTTTTACGAACTTGGAATGGAGGACCCTAGAGTGCAACTTTTCTCGTAAAAGAGCATCACCCTAGCACTGTCATTACATGGCGATTAAAGTATCTGAGATCTTTCACTCTGTTCAAGGCGAAGGACAATGGGCAGGAACGCCATCCACATTCGTGCGGCTAAGCGGTTGCAATCTAAGGTGTGTCTGGTGCGATACACCGTATGCGTCATGGAACCCCGAGGGCGAAATAATGGAACTTGATGATATCTTTGCAAGTGCCAAGCATCGTCATGTGGTTCTAACCGGGGGAGAGCCAATGCTTTTCACAGAATCGGTGACACTATCCGAACGCTGGAGAAAAGATAACCGAATAATCACCATTGAAACCGCTGGCACTATCTTTCAAGATATTCACTGCGACCTAATGTCAATCAGTCCCAAGCTCTCAAATTCCACCCCTACATCCGATGCAAAATGGAGCAAAACCCACGAAGAGAGAAGATGGAATCCTGAAGTTATTAACAAATTAACAAAAAATTATCCATATCAACTTAAATTTGTTATCGGACCTGAGGTCACGAAAGATATTAACGAGGTTGAGGCATTATTAAGTCAACTTGAAGACATTAACCCTGAGCAGGTGTTTTTAATGCCAGAAGGCCGAGATTCGTCATCCCTTTGGTCTCGAGCAAAAGAGCTTATCCCTGCCTGCATGAGTCACGGCTGGAGAATCGCACCTCGTCTCCAAATTGATCTGTTTGGAGACACCAAGGGAACCTAATGACTCCGACAACATCGCCTCTCCTATCATCTCAAAATTTATCTAAGCGGTTTGGTCCCCGCTGGCTATTCCGGGAACTTAGCTTTGAACTTCACACGGGAGAATGCCTCATCATTCAGGGCAGAAATGGCTCCGGAAAATCTACCTTGCTAAGGTTGTTAGCAGGTCTAGACCGACCTACTGATGGAACCGTTCAATTGGGTTTCGATGACTACCGCACAGAACTCAGCTTGTGCGCACTTGAGCAAGCAACTTTCCCCAATCTCACAGTGCTTGAGCATCTTGAAATAGCAGCTACCATGCGTGGCATGCAGGAGTGGACACCCGAAAATTCAATAGAACTCATACACAAAGTCGGACTCCAAGACCATACAAAACATGCCTCCCAGCACCTTTCATCCGGATTAAGATCAAGATTAAAGATAGCCCTTGCCATTCAACCTCGACCTAAAATTCTAATCTGGGATGAGCCAGGAGTTGCACTTGATGAATCAGGCAGGCTTCTGATTGAATCGGTCGTCAAAGAGCAGAAAGAGCGAGGTGCGCTCGTCATCGCCACCAACGACGCATCAGAAACGAGATTCGGCACCCATCTACTCAACCTAGACGAGGGATCAAAATGAAAACATTAACATCTCTTAGCCAGTGGAAGAAAGAAATACTGGAAGTCTTCCGAAAAGAATGGCGCTCTGAATCTAGAGCATTAAGCGGCATAACAACTACCGCCCAACTTTGTTTTGTTAGCCTCGTCATCATAAATAACATCACATGGTTCTCAAACGTCAAGCCGCTATTAGCTTCAGGACTATACTGGTTGATTCTCATTTTTATCGCGAGCATCACCCTTCCCCGCACCTTCCTACAGGAAGAAGAAAACCGAAGTGCCGATTTCTGGAGAATGGTGGCGCGACCAGAATCTGTATTTTGGGGAAAGTGCCTCTTCAACTGTGCCCAAATGCTTGTGGCAACGTTATTTATGAGTTTAGGCATGATTCTCATGTTGCGACTTCCCGTAGGTAATCCACTGGTCTTTGCGGGAAACTCCTTCTTTGGCTCAATTGCCATCGCCTTAACGGTAACTCTCGCTGGTGCTCTCGCTGCCCCCGCCCAAAACCGATACACCGTCTGCGCGGCAATCTCAGTTCCACTGCTCGTATTCGTAGTCAATTTAGGAATGACTGGAACTGCATTTGCCCTTGGTGAGTTTTTAAGAGGTGGAGAACGCGCCCCAATCGCCATGATTGCGTATTGTTTAGGAGCAGGTGCGCTCGGTCCTGTGGTTTACTCAAGAATATGGAAAAGTTGACCAATTCCGGAAAACCGTCGAACGCGGAAATGAGAGAATTGTCCTACAGGCTTTTTCTTTTGGTCGCTGTTCCCCTGGTGACCGTTCACAGCTATTTAGTTCGGGACGCAATTGGATTTCAACAACCTGCGTTCGCACGAATCTTCTTTTGGCACTTCCCATGCCCGATGGTTGCAACCGTACTGCTGAGCATGGCGACTTTTTTTGCATGGAAATACTCCCAAACTCGGTCGCTTGAATGGGACGTGCGCGCCACCGCAGCAACGGAGCTAGCCATGATTTTCATCGTTCTCACGATGATTTCTGGCATTTTCTTTAGCAAAATTCAGTGGGGAGCATGGTGGCAAAATGACCCACGCCAGGTGTCATTCCTATTAGTGATGGCAATTTATAGTGGGTACTTTGCTCTCAGGTCAGCGTTCTCTGACCAGGACCAGAAGGCGAAGTATTCCAACGCATTTCATCTTTTTGCGATCCTTCCCTTTTTCTTTCTCACCTTCGTCTTTCCCCGATTGCCACAAGTTGATACTTTTCACCCCAATGAATCCATCATGAAGGGCAATATCAAAGGTGGCTATGCCTATGTCGTAATCGAAGTGCTGGCAGTTGCTAGCCTCGTAACCGCATGGGTCTATCGTCTTCGAGTCCGTGCAGGACTCCTCACTCTAAAAATTGATCACTATGGAACTTTGGAAAATTCTCGCCTCGATACCGCCCATTCTCATGTGGTTCGGCCTGTTTCTCTATCTGATGAAAGCTGAAAAGAGCCTAAAGTCAGCCGAAGAACGGTTCGAAGAAATCAGCCGCAAATAGATGTCTGCAGATAGCTTCACATCGGTAGCAGAGTTCTACGACGAACTCATGAAACCTGTACCATACCGGATGTGGGTCTCTTACTACTTACTGCTGCTCTCCATGCAAGAAGTGAAACCTGCTTCTATGTTGGACATGTGTTGTGGCACAGGCATCATGTCAGAACTCATGCACCGCGAGGGTTTCTCACTCGAGGGGTTCGACCTCTCGGCATCGATGATTGAGGTAGCAAAAAGAAAGGCTAGTCAGAAAAATTTCCCCATCCGCTACGAGGTCATGAACGCATGCTATGCAGAAATGGACCGAACCTACGATGCTGTTTTCAGCTTCTTTGATAGCCTGAACAACATCACGAATCCTGGCCACCTAAAAATGGCTCTTGAAACAGCATATAAGCACCTCAAGCCTGGTGGCTCCTTCATTTTTGATATGAACACTGCTTATGCATTCGCCGCAAAAATGTTCAATCAACAGGATCTCAACAAGGCAAGCAAAATCCGTTACCGCTGGAGAGGCGATTGGGACGAGGACACCCAAACGATTACCGTGAAAATGAAGTTTTGGGTTGGGGAACGAGAATTCGAAGAAACCCACATCCAAAGGGCTTATCCCATTGATCAAGTTATCACCATGCTAGAAGACATTGGATTTGTTCACATTCGGGCCTTCAATTCCTACACACTAGAAAAACCGCGTCAAAAATCCGATCGAATTCACTTTGCCTGCCTAAAAAGCCTCTAATTGAGTCTAATCTAAAGACAGTTATGGCAATCAATACTGGTCTCAGTGGCAATGAAATCTTCTGCTTAGCGAAAAAGGGTTTCGAACCAGGCGAAATGGTTATCGGAAACAGCGTTTGGTCAGTAGGCTTTCTGGGAGGAATCGGTAGCGCGCTCAAGACCATAGGTGGAGGTGAGGTCACCCAAATCACTGAAATTATCCACGAGGGTCGAAAAGCCGCCATAGACAGAATGGAAGCATGGACAGGACTTCACGGTGCAGTAGGAATCACCGGTGTGACCAGCGAGCTCATAATCCATAGCGGAAACATCGAATTCCTAAGCGTGGGATCAGCGGTCCATAAACCAGGAGTCAACGCACCGTCACTCGACTTCACTTGTAGCGCAGATGGCCAAGAACTCTACTGTCAACTTGATGCTGGATTCAAACCACTAGGCTTTGCCTTTGGCAATGTTGCGTACAGTATCGGACTCGGTGGAGGCATCATGGGCGGGCTCAGAAGCCTGGTAAAAGGCGAAGTCAAAGAATTCAGTGATATTTTTTATCACACCCGACACCTTGCCCTAGAACGCATTCAAAAGGAAGCCAAGGCAAAAGGTGCTAACTGTGTCGTCGGCATTAAGACATCCATTATGAAATTCGGTGGAATGCAAGAAATGGTCATGGTCGGAACAGCAAGTCACCACCCCGCCTACGATGCTAGTCACTCTAACATTCCCGCTACCAGCGACATGACTTGCGAAGAAACCTGGAACATGGTTCATTTGGGTTACATGCCAATGCAACTCGTTCTTGGAGTCAGCGTCTATTCAATCGGATTCGGCGGTGGTATGAGTGCCTTTTTCAAATCCTTTGTCAAAGGAGAAATCCCAGAACTGACTCACCTCATTTATGATGCCCGTGAGAATGCGCTTTCCAAACTCATGGAACACGCGGTTGAGGTACAAGCCGACGATGTAGTAGGCATCAAGACCTATGTCTATTCCTTAGGAAGCGGAGTCATTGAATTCCTTGCAATCGGCACAGCGGTCAAAAAAATGCCCGGAGCTAAAACAGAAAGTGACAACCTACCACCCCAAGCAGTCATGACCGATAAAGACACCTTCATTAACAAGGCAGATCTTCAAAGTGGTGGCAATCTTAACGAAGGGGCGAAAGCAGGCCGTTAAGACTTCTTTTCAGATGTACAGGTTCTAGGTTCAAAATTGTGTAAACTACCGTCTAGGAAATATACGTATGTCCCGTCTTAAGTTTTCACTCATTGGTCTATGCTGCTCCCTCTTCCTCGTAGGACAACTAGCATCAGCACAGGTACTTGATGACCCAACCAAGAAAGATCCCGGTACCCAAACTAAGACTGAACCACCTAAAACAGAACCTCCGAAGACTGAACCCACCAAAACTGATGATAAGGCTAGGATTATTGACCAGGCACCTCAAACAAAAACAGTAGGACTCAATACACCTGTCACGGCAGAACCTATCAAAAAAGATGTTGTAGCTGCAGGCCCTTATGCTGGTCTTGAAGTATTTGGTTATAACTATTTTGCAGCCGCGCGGGAAACGGTCGCACTGAAAGCAAAACTTAAAAGCGAAAATTTAACTCTTAAAGACAAAGAATCTATCTCAGCAGTTAATAATTTAGTTACGCCTAACCAAATAACTTTCCAAGATATTGCTCTACCAGCACCCGATAGATATCAACTTGGCCCTGGCGACAAACTTATCATAAGATACAGCAGCCCCACGCTTGAAGTTCAGGATAAAGCCGTCACTGTTGATGCTCTTGGCAATCTTTTCGTACCCGTAACAGGGGCAAAACTGGTCGTCCGAGGCATGACATTGCTGCAAGTTCAATCGGCACTTGAGAAAGAAATGGCAAGAGCAATCCGGAACGTCACGGTCACCGCTACGCTGTCTGAATTGAGAACCATGAGCGTTAGTATTGTTGGTGAAATTACACTCCCTGGCAACTATCAATTCCCTTCCGTAATTACACTTTTCAATGC
>JAPLCS010000395.1:0-1936 GCA_026392145.1 Fimbriimonadales bacterium
GGTAGTCGAATTATGAATCGTAAACCGAAGCGATCTAATCATTTCGATTTCCTCAAAATGATCAATCACAATCATCCCAATCCCTTGAGCTAGCGCAAACTCAAGTTCATCTAGTTGCTTATTGTTCCCGTGAAAGTGACAATCTTGGGCAGGCACACCTGCCAACAAAGCTGCCCGCAACTCCCCTTCACTCGCAACATCTATGGTTAATCCTTCAGCATAAGCGAGTTGTAAAACCGCTAACGTCGAATTCGCTTTACTCGCATAGCTGAGCTTTGTTTTTGAATATAGCCCAGCAAAACTATCTCGATAAGTAGCAATTTTCTTTCTAAACGTAGACTCATCTACAACATACAGCGGAGTGTGATACTGTTTAGCAAGCCACACTGCCTGATCTTCGGTGAGTCTAAATCTTGCATCCACTAAGGCGTAAGCGTACCTTTAAGCTACTGTCGTAAATGGCTCACTTCCAATCCACCAAGTTTTCTGAGCACAAAGATTGCCTCCAAGCCGGTCTTAGACATCGCCTCAATATCAAATGGGAATCCAAGTTCGATCTGCAATCTTGAAAGAAACTCAAACAAGTCAGCCTGGGTCCAAACGTGGAAATGAATATCTGCTCCCGCCGACATATTCTCTTCTGCCCAATCAGCGATTCTTTGCTCTTCTCTCAGCCCCTCGTAAAAATAGGCAGCTTCTCGATAATGATCCAATCGACTAACTTCAGGTCCCTCCTGATAGTCGCGCAGAACATGCTCAAAGTCAGTTCTTGGCCTCTCGATATCAAAGGTAAACCGTTTATCAGGCAAGGTCAAAAAGAGAATTCCGCCTGGTTTGAGTACTCGAAACATTGACTGCATGGCCAAAATTGGATTTTCAGAATGCTCCACCACATGATTGGCGATCACAAAATCTTGGGACTCATTTGAAAATGGGGCCAAGTCTTCGATCATTGCATGCACATCGACCTTCACCAGCGTGCTGCCATCAGGAATTCGATTAGCGTAACTCTCAACTGGTTCTCGATCTACTTGGGTTACCTTCACTCCTTTCGGAACCATAAGCGCCCAATTGTATGCTCCGATTTCAATGCCAGACCCCCTAAGGTAAATGAAGCTCAGTGGGCCACGAGTCAGATTTGTTTTTTGTGCAAGGTAGGCAATTCCCGCAGCCCTCGTCTTACGGGACCACTCTCTCGCTGACTCAGGCAAAAGCCGTTTTATAATACGCTTAACCAAAACATCTGGATAATACACCTCGGCATGCACTTGCCCTCCCAACATAGTTCAAAATAGAGTCAATGAAGCGGATTGTAATTCTGGGATCAACAGGCAGTATTGGTACTCAGACTCTTGACATAATCCGACAATTTCCTAACGATTTTCAAGTTGTTGGTCTCGCGGCCTCCAGTAATGAGCAGACGCTCAACGCTCAAGTAGCTGAATTCAAAGTCAAAAACTCTGTCTTGTTCCAGCGAGACGGGATGAATGCTCTTGTAGACCTCGCAACGCTCCCAGAAGCCGACTTGGTGGTTACTTCAGTGGCGGGAGTAATTGGTCTGCTTCCAACGTTCGAAGCCATAAAGGCAAAAAAAGATATCGCCTTAGCAAGCAAAGAAGTACTCGTCGCTGCAGGCGAAGTTGTCATGCCGCTTGTCCAAGAATATGGTGTCACAATGACGCCTATTGACAGTGAGCACAGTGCCATTTTTCAATGCGTCCAAGGCTATCAAACTGAACAGATTGCGGAACTCATACTCACCGCGAGCGGCGGTCCATTCCGAGGAAGATCCCGCAGAGAACTCGAAAACATTACCGTTAACGAAGCTCTCTCCCACCCCACCTGGAACATGGGAGGGAAAATTACCATTGACAGTGCGACCCTCATGAACAAGGGTCTAGAAATCATCGAAGCTAAATGGCTGTTTGGCATGGAT
>JAPLCS010000395.1:1941-3641 GCA_026392145.1 Fimbriimonadales bacterium
CATCCCCAAAGCGTAATTCACTCCATGGTCAAATTCAAAGATGGTTCGGTCCTTGGGCAACTTGGATGGCCTGACATGAGACTCCCTATCGCCTATGCACTGCATTATCCGGAAAGGCGAGAAAACAAATTGAAGTCATGGAATCCAGTTGATACGCCAAACCTTACTTTTGAAGCAGTGGACGAAGACACATTCAGATGCCTTCGCCTAGCCAAGCAAAGTGCGGCAATTGCTGGAACCACGCCGGCGTGTATGAACGCGGCAAACGAGGCAACTGTGGCCGCTTTTCTCAATGGTAAGTGCGGCTTTCTCCAAATTGCAGACATCGTAGATCAAGTTATGTCGGAACATAACACCACGTCTCCGACGTTAGAAACTATTATAGAAGTTGACAAAGCCTCTCGGCTCCGTGTGCAAGAAATCCTATGCTCTTAAATTTACTCACCATTGTTGTTTTCCTTTCGATGTTTTCGTTGATGGTGGCGATTCATGAATGGGGCCATTATCTTTTTGCTCGCTTGTTCAAAATGGGGGTTTCAGAATTTTCTATAGGAATGGGCAATCCAATCGTTTGGACATTTCGCAAGAAAAAGTATGCCCGGTCAACTGGTGAAGAGACTGAAACGAAGTTCAACATTCGGCCACTTCCTCTGGGAGGTTTCGTCAAGATTGACGGCATGGAACCTCAAGAAGATGGTTCAGAAGTGAATGTTGTGGATGGCTTTTACAGTAAATCACCTTGGCAAAGAATCGTTGTACTCGTCGCCGGCCCACTCTTCAGCATTCTTCTAGGTCTCGCTATTCTTATTCCCAGTTTCATGACTTGGGGTAGCCAACGAGCCAACACCACCGCCGAAGGGTTGGCAAAAGACGGTGCGGCCATCGCGGCAGGTCTAATGCCGGGCGATAAGATTCTCAAAGTCAACGAAACAACTGTCTCCGATGGGTACTCAATACGTCAGTTAGTTTGGCAAGCTAAGGGTGAACCACTCTCTCTTTCAATTCAGCGAGGCAAGGAGAAACTAACGATTCCAGTCACACCCAAACTCTCGCCAGAGCCTATGGATATCGTTGACCGAGATGGTTTACCCACTGGTGAAAGCAAGCGGATACCCCTTTTAGGAGTCATTTTTGGCGCAGATACAATTCAACTTTCTCTTCCTGACGCCACGGTCAAAGCATTCAAATTCCCTATCGTGCAAGTGAGAATGCTTTTGTATAAACTTACAACTCCAAAGCAGCTCGTCGAACAATCATCAGGAGTCATCGGGATGGTGGTTATCACACGAAGTGCCGTTGGGGACTCTCTGCAAAGCGTTGCGCTCCTGTGTGCGCTCCTCTCCATGTCGGTAGGAATTTTCAACTTGCTTCCTATTGGAATGCTTGATGGCGGACAGATTCTCATAGCTATCATTGAAATGTTGAGACGCGGCAAGCGAATCCCCATGAAGCTTCAAAATGCATTCTTCGGTGCAGGTATGGCGCTTCTAATCATTCTGTTTCTAGTGGTTATGCGCCAGGATATCAATCGCTTTGTTTTTCCGAGCGATGAAATGACGGCTAAGGAAATTGTCACCGAGCCAAAACCTCAAACGACATTACCGTCAACCAAACCATGAAAACTTTGCAAACTGTTAGTGCAATAGTCGGCCTCATCTCGATGTAACTGAGCCACTTCTCGCTCGTGGGTCACTCTTTAC
>JAPLCS010000297.1 GCA_026392145.1 Fimbriimonadales bacterium
CAGCCCCAAAAAGTACCGCAACTCCCAGAAATCACCCAACAAGTATCCCATCGAGGAGAAATCTACTTTCTAGAGGGCTGCGCCATGAAAGTGCTCTACCCCCGCGTACACCTCGCTAGCAAACGACTCCTAACACGGCTTGGGTTTACCGTCAGAGAAACCAACCAAGGCTGTTGTGGAGCCCTGCACGCTCACAACGGAGAAATGCCTACCGCACGAACGATGGCAAACAAACTCATCGCAAGCTTTCCAGACAACCTACCCATCGTTGTGAATTCCGCAGGATGCGGCAGCACAATGAAGGAATATCACCACCTGCTCGCTGAAGAATCAAACGACAAAACAACGGAAGACTTCACCCGAAGAGTGATTGATATATCAGACTTCCTGCTCCAAAATGGTCTTCCCGAACTTCTCCAAAAATCCATCGGCCTCAGCGGAAAGAAAGTGACCTATCACGACGCTTGCCACCTCGCGCACGGGCAAAAAATCACACTCTCACCTCGTAGCCTCATTCAATCAATTCCAGGCATCGAATACATAGAACTTCCAGAGGCATCCATGTGCTGCGGAAGTGCAGGAATCTACAACGTGCTCCAACCCACCATGGCACGTACCCTACTCGACCGAAAAGTCAACAATATTCAATCCATCCAACCAGACTTCATCGCAACCGGAAACCCAGGGTGTCATGGATGGATAAACCAAGGGTGTCAAGAACAATCCCTCGGAACCGTACTCCACACCGCGGAACTTCTCGAAGCTTCATTTGTGGGCGTAAACTATTTCGCATAGTGCCCAACCAAATCAGCATCCAATCCTACAAAACAAAAATTGGAGAACTCCTGCTAGGATCCTTCGACGGCAAGCTCTGCCTCCTTGATTACAAATATCGGAAAATGAGAGCAGCTGTTGACAACAGAATCAAAACTGGACTGGATGCCGAATTCACAGAACAAGATAATGAGCTCCTCGAGACAACAAGACTTCAAATTGATGAATATCTGAAAGGCAACAGAACCAAATTCGAACTCCCACTACTGACCGTGGGAACCGATTTTCAAAAAAGTGTCTGGAACGCTCTCCTTGAAATACCGTACGGCTCAACGTCAACATATCTGCAATTAGCCAAGTCGCTGAACCATGAAAAAGCGGTTCGAGCCGTGGCGAGTGCAAACGGAGCAAACTCCCTCTCAATCGTCATCCCATGCCACCGCATCATCGAAAGCAATGGGGGTTTAGGTGGATATGCGGGTGGAATACCGATAAAGAAACGCCTGCTCGAACTAGAACGAAGCGACCATACGTTGAGTGATGACCAGAAATATGATTTCATAGGATCCAAAGACAAAAAATTCAACGGATCCTTTTTCACCGCAGTAAAAACAACCGGAATCTACTGCCTGCCATCATGCAGCGCTCGGAAACCCAAGAGAGAAAATGTCGTTTTTTACGATACGAAAGAAGAAGCAATCCTCAATGGCTTCCGAGCCTGCAAAGTGTGTAAACCATAACTCTCAGCCCCAAACTTCACCTCAACTACCATGCTTCAACAGGCAAGAAAATTGTCGCATTCCAACGACAACTATTAAGTTCCCAATGGGGTGCTCGACTTTAAGTCCCTTACATCAACTCCAACTCTAACGTACGTGCGAAAGTCATCGCCCACGACCACCAGCAAGAAACTTCTTCACCTCTTCCAAACTCAGTTTGCCATTGCCGTCTTCATCGCCACCTTTTATTCGAGACCAAACAATGCCTGCTTCACTTTGAGTTAAAAGCCCATCACCGTCCTTGTCTAATCGTTTGAAAGTGGCTACCAAGCCTGCTACACCACCTCCTACACCACCTCCTACGCCTGCACCGCTCCCTACTCGGCGACGAATGCCCCCACTACCTTCTCCAGGCTTCTCGCCAGGAACGAGATACTCAATATAACCCAAATGCATTTCATCAAATGTCTGCGATCCCCAACGAACTGTTTTGTTTGGATCGGGATTAGCCGGATTCCTCTCGCTGTTGTCGTACCACGCGGTGAATTTTAGAATGTCTCCCGCCTTCACCGTCTTAGGCTGTTGTAGAGCATAGTTCAGCTGCCAATTAAAGTCATAGCGAGGCACATCCAAAAGCGTTGTGGTCTGTCCCCCTGTCTCTAATTCATACTTGGCGGCTTTAGCTCGAACATGCATGTGAGGCAAAAACGAAAGTAACTGAACATCAGTTGGTAGGCGTAGTTGAGCATCTACACGGTGATTGTCCGCTCCCGGTGGAATCGAAAAGATAAGATTGACAACACTTGCGGTGTGCACTTCACTTGTGGGAGGCTCATTCGCAAAAATGAATCCGATTTTTGTCTGGTCGGTAGTCTCCTGACCGTAAGGAGTGTAATGAATCTGGAAACGGAGAACGGCTCCTTTCGGAATGCGCTTCGCAAGCCCCTTAGGATAATTCAACGCACTATTGCCTGGTACATAAATACCAAAGAACCCACCCAGTTCATCGAGCGTTTCTGAATCAGTTATCTGCTGGAACCTAGACTGGTTTGCTCTCTCCGCCGACCGAACAAAAACAAGAACGTGGTGGACAGCTCGACGATTACCCGGCATCACTTCAATGCGATTCACCCACTTGTCTTCGGTGAAATTAGTCGGAACGTTGATACTAACATAAGGCATGACTCCGCTTGGCTTAATCTTCACTGGCTCTGGTAACTGAAAAATTGCGTCTGGCTTACCGATCGTCCAGCTTGATTCGTACTTTAACGGAGTGGGAGATTCTTTTGAATCACCTTTCGGCATTCCCGCTTCCACCCAAGCATGAAGTGACGCTTTGTCTGCATCAGGAAGAGACATATCATTCCGCCAAGGTCCTCCTTGCTTAGCAAACCAAGGGGGCATAATGCCCTCCTTTACTACAAATTGAAGCATCTTAGAGCGTGATTTCACCGCTTCGTAACTGTCTAAGGTGAAAGGTGCAACTCCACCAGCACGATGGCACGGCATGCAACTTCGCTGAATAATGTGCTGAATCTTTCCATGATACGTAGGCGCTGCCACTCTCTCCTCTGCTGGTTCGTTAAGTACGCATCCAGGTGCAGAAGTCGAAGTCACCTTTACTGGCTTTCCAGCTAAAATGGCGTCCAGAGCATTTGCAAGATATCGATTTTTGGGTTTAGGTAACGCAGCTCCAATTGCATATTGATCGTCGATTGCACCCCTGTACACTAACCTCCCCGAAGTATCAAGCACAAAAGATTCTGTGGTTGACTTCGCTCCCAGCGCTTTGGTCCATAGTCCTTTGGGGTCATGAATATATGGTCCATCCAACTGCAATCGCCTCACAAGTTGCTTCATCTCGCCAGCGGATTCTGTTGAAGCAGGATTCACAAAAACAAACTTGACCCCACGCTTTGAATAAGCATCTTCGAGAGCGGCTAATGTAGGTTCAAGTTTCTGACATAAGGGGCATGTAACGCTGGAGAAAGCAATTACCGTCGCTTTTGCACCGGCAAAAGGCACATTTACAGGTTGACCATCAAGAGAAAACGCTGTGAGATTTATCGCAGTTTGCGATGCAGCGGAGCCGGTTTGAACTGGCTTTGCTACACGACTTTGATTGTCATGCAACGCCAAACTCGCTACCAGCGAAGATGTAGAAACCAACAAGAAAAAAATGCTTTTCATATCATCGTTACCTCACAAATTTAAAGACCAACAATGAACGACTCCAAGGATGAATTTCGCCCTATCTCAACTTGAATTGATTCAACAATACTATACGGTGGCATTAAATCAAAGTTCACAACTCCCTGTTTGATTTAGTACTAAATGACAATCACTTCAGCCAACCTCATTCTAAAACTTCCCAGTTGACAAACCACCGCCAAAACTCCTATG
>JAPLCS010000286.1 GCA_026392145.1 Fimbriimonadales bacterium
ACCAGCAAGAAGAATTGGGAAGAGGTAAAAGAAATCACCCGGCGAGAGATGGACAAGGTGATGCAGGACGGGCTTTCTGAAGCGGAACTGGAGCGAGTCAAGCGTAGCTTGGCAGGAAATCTGGTTTTGGCGTTGGAAGGAATGAATAGCCGAATGATGCGAATGAGTCGGAATGAGTTTAACTATGAGCGGCAGATAACCGTTGAAGAAGCTTTGGAGCGCCTTAATAAGGTGACGAACTCTCAGGTGATGGAACTCGCCAATCGTATTCTCACTGAGGAAAGGGTTAGTACGACTGCGATAGGACCGTTTTAACCGATGAACCTTGCGTCTTGTCGGGCGATGATGCAGGCCGCGGCTACGGCTCGTTCAGAAGAAGAGTTGCTCTCCGAGTTGGCTGATATTGCCTTGCACGCGACTCCTGCAGATTCTTGCGATATCTTGTTCCGAGATTCGCAGGATGGTTTGGTGCTACGAGCGAGCACGATTGTTCCTGAACTGGTGAACCGACTAAAACTCGGAAAGGGAATCGGGATTAGTGGCGAGTGCGTGGTAGCGGGTTCTGCAAAGTTTGTTTCAAGCAAAGCTTTTCAGTTACCGAATTATGCGAAGTATCCGGGGTTGGATGAAAAAGAATCGGTTGCAGTAGCAGCGATTCCAATGCGGCATGTAGACGGGAATTTTTTCGGTGTGCTTTTGCTTCGTAAACAGACTACTTGGAAGTTTCCGTCACGGGTTCAGCGCGAACTTGAGCAGGTTGCGGACTTTATGTCTCTTGCGTTTAAGTCGTTTCGTGCTGGTTTAGCGGCGGGTTCGCAATCAAGTCGGCTTGGTGCACTGAGTGAGGTTTCGAGGACGATTTCAAATTCGCCGTACTTAGATGAAGTCTTGCAATTGTTGGTGCACTTGACCGCACAGCAATTCAATTACCGAGTTTGCACGGTTCGTTTGCTTGATGAATCTAGAAATGAATTGGTGCTACGGGCGACTCAGGCGACGATTAAGGCCTATCAGAAGAAGAGAGCGATTAAGATTGGTGAGTCGATTGCGGGAAGAGCGCTTGAAGAGAACCGACCGATAATTGTTCGTGACGTACAGACTGACTCGGAATACATTGGACATGATTTGGCGGTTGAGCAGGGCTTAAGGTCGATGATTTGCGTTCCGTTGTCGATTATGGATAAGCCGGTTGGTGTTCTGAGTTGTTACACTGAAGATGTTCGAGATTTTGCCTCTGATGAAATAAAGGCTCTCGAGACTTTGGCTCAGCAAGCGGCTTTGGCGATTGAAAACGCAAAATTGCAAGTTCGGGACACGTTGATGCAGGAGATGCATCATCGGGTTAAAAACAATCTTCAACAAGTTGCTTCGCTGTTGCGATTGCAGTTGAGAGCGGCTAACTATAAGACTTTGGAAGAGGCGCTAAACGACGTTCTCACACGGATTTTGGCGATAGCTGCGGTTCATGATCTATTGAGTCGTGAGGACTTGGATCGGGTAGGCATTAAGACCATTGCGGAGTCGTTGGTCCACACTCAGCAGTCCTCATTGATTTTGCCGAACAAGGAAGTCGAGTTTTCGATTCGAGGCGATGACTTCAAGTTAGAAATGAATCAGGCGACTCAGATAGCGATGGTGATGAACGAACTGATTTCCAACGCGGTGGAGCACGGGTTTGCGGTTGCTAATAAAGGTGAAATTCATATATCGATTGAAGAGAAAGACAACGATATATGCCTTTGGGTTAGCAATAGCGGAGATAAGCTACCAGAGAATTTTGATCCTTTGAAGACTACGAGTTTGGGGCTTCAGATTGTTGAAAGTTTGATTCGTTCGATGGGAGGGAAGTTCTCCATTCGGAATATTTTGGGCTGGACTGTGAGTGAGGTGATTTTCCCTCGTTCGTCTGGTGAGTAAGGTGACACCTTACGATTTTGAGCTTATGGATTTAGGCACTCGGCAAATCGCCGAGTGCTTTTTTTCATGCTTAG
>JAPLCS010000235.1 GCA_026392145.1 Fimbriimonadales bacterium
CGCATCATTCAACGGGAGAGCACTCTGCAAAAACTGGACAAGTTCAAAGCTATCCGGCCCACCCCCGAACGTCATCATTCCAATGATTCCCTTCACCACCTTCTCTCTCCCCGTGGTTTCCACAAATCTATTCCAGACTTGCCTTTCTTCATACTTGACGGCCGGTGTGTCGGAATCATGATTAAGCATCATTTTCAGAATCTCAATCTGGACAGATTCTCGTCCAAAATGCGCATTAGGATTAATTGCGACCGCTTTCTCCAAATCATCAATTGCTTGGGAAAGCAATTCTTTGTCCAGACCTTTTCGGCTTGCCACAGATTGGCGGAGAGATTGATGAGCCTTGATTGTCCCGCGATTAGCCCAGTAACGATACTCTTGATCAATCCAGTACTCATTTCTTGCAGAAATTGAGTCAAGTAATTTCTTTTTAAGATCAGAGTGCCAAAGAGCACTTTTGTAATCGCCGAGCTTGTCGTAAGCAACCGTTAAGTTATCGTAATCTTCGGGAGTGCGATTAGTATTTTTGGTTTGAATGAGCTTAATTCGGTACTCATAGTACGACTTCGGCAAAACGCGAATTCTTCCAACCAAGGCATCCAACACCTCGGGAAACTTTTGAGACTCACTTTCAAGCGTGTCGTTGTCCCAAGCGCAGGCAAATGCAACCGTAACAAGAGTAACCACACCTAAAAAGGTTGCAAGCAGGCGTCCCAAAGTCCCACTAAGGCGAGCATTCATGAAGCTAAGTTTAGACGTTTGTCATGATTTACAGCACAAACTTGTGCTTAGAACTTGCAGAAAATGCTGGTTTGGGTAGATACTACACTCGGTGACCCTACGTCACCATATTTCAATAATTTTGTTTTAGGCTAGTTTGGAAATGGGGATAAGAAACTTAGGAAAGTGTCTTCTTACTCTGAAGTAGATGTGAAATTAAATTTGAGAAATTGAACACGCAGGAGAAAGAAATAGCATGAAGCGAACATTCAAATATGCTCTCTCGGCAGTGCTCGGTCTGGGAATGGTGGCTTCCGCCTTCGCCCAACAAAGCTATGTCGATGTGCAAGATTCACACTGGGCCGCTGACGCAGTCAATCGACTGAAAGTCACAGGACTCCTTCAAGGTTACCAAGACGGTACGTTCAAGGGTGGCAATAGCATCACTCGATACGAAATGGCGTCGATGATCTATGGGGTCTACATGAAGCTCGTTGGAAACAACGAAGAAATCGAAGCAAAGGTGAAGGCACTGGAAACGCGGATTAACAACGTTAAACCACAAACCAAGCCTGCTCCTGTCGTTCAAGATTTCAGCGACATCAAGAAGATGATTTCCGACTTGAATCTTCAAGTTGGTGGTTTCAAAGCGTGGGGCAACGACCTCAAAATGCTGAAGACAATGGGCGAAAAGTATCAAACCGAACTTAAATCGCTCGGTGTTGATATGGCAGGCTTCAAGAAGTCAATCAGCAGTCTCTCAGACCGAGTCTCCGCTCTCGAAAAGAGAACCGAAGGCGTTCGGATTACGGGAGATGGCAACTTCTTTGTCTCGGCAGCTTCAGCCAGCAATGGCAGCCCAGTCGTCATCAACCAAGATGGCCGATACATTTCCACCACTGGAAACGGTGCCGGACTTGACAGCCTGCTCGTTAACCACGAAATTGGCATTCAAATAGCAAGCGCTGTGGATGCGGCAATTCCGGTCAAGGGTGAACTCGTCCTTGGAAACCTCTACAGCAATGGTATCAACGGCTGGGGAACCCAATCTGATGTGATTGGTCAACTCGGTCAACCAGTCAATGACGCCGGATTTGCAGGATACGTCAACCGACTTGAAGCCTATGTTCCAACGTGGAAAGCCACGTTTGGACGACAAGGACTCAACCTTGGCAAATACGTAACCCAGAGAATGGATACCAACTCCTTCTACACCAATTCCCGTGAAGACAACGGTGAATGGGCGATGGACGGGGTAAGAGCTGGCGTAGGCACCAAGCTTGATCTTGAACTCTTCTTGGGTCGAATTGCTAACATGCGAACAACCGCAGGCGAAAATATTCAACCTCTTGATCTTGGTTTTGGCAACATTGACCAAGTGATGGGTGTAACTGGAAAGCTATTCGGTGGAAACATATCTTACGTTAGCTTCGATAATAACCCAGGTGTTCCCGGTCCAAACCGCGTTCAACTTTGGGGTATCGATGGTCTTAAACTTTCCGCTTTTGGAGTCAACTTTGAAGCTGGTTACGGCGAATCGAAGTTCCTTGACGGAAACTCAACCATCCCAGGTGGAGCAGACAACAACAAGCGATGGAATGTGGATGCCAACTTTAAGCTTCTCGGAGTCAACATTGATGGTGGCTATCGACGAGTTGAAGCAGGTTATACCGCTCCAGGCAATTGGGGTCGAACTTCAATCCTCCGAAACCTGACTGATGTCACTTCCTGGAACGCAGGAACTAAGATTGGACTTGGTGGGAAAGCTCACCTATTCGGTCGATATGAGTCTGGACAAGGACTTGAGTTCGCAGGCGAATTCACCAACCTCACCGCAGGATTGATGATTCCGCTCACCAGCAAGTGGGATGCCGTGGTCAGCTACGAAGATACCGATTTCAAGAACGGTTTCTACGGTTTCGCTGATGGTTCCAAGTCCAAGTTCACAACCCTTGGTCTTACCTACAATACTGGTAATTCTTCCATGTTCAAGTTGTTCTACCAACACTCTGACCTCAACCCAGCCTTCACAGCTGGTGCTGGCGGACTTCCGGGTGCAGGCGGAACACTTTCAGGTGGATTCCTTGGTGCTCAGTACACTGTCAAGTTCTGAGAATTCTGAGAACTTGAAATAAACAACGAAGAGATGATGCGATTGCATCATCTCTTTTTTCTTGAATGAAACACTTTTTGACCGTATTTGTACTAGGGAGCTAGCAAAAATACAAAAAACTTGAAAACTTGCAGCGATTGTGTCTATACTATCAATGGCACATAGTGCCACGAGATGCAGGAAGCGTTCTGAGTACCCTAGTTAGGAGGACTTGGATCTCATAAGAAACTTAGGAAAGTGTGAGACCCGATCCGAGGCACATAGGTGCAAGTGATCAATTTCTGTGTCTTAAAATGTTAGGAGACAACGATACAGTTATGAACAAAACGTTCAAGTTAGCTATCTCGGCAGTTCTCGGAGCAGCTATGGTAACCCCAGCTTTTGCTCAACGAGACAATTTCCCTGATGTCAAGGACACCCACTGGGCGTTCGAAGCCGTCAACCGACTCAAGAAAGAAGGCATCATCACTGGATATCCAGACGGAACCTTCAAGGGCAAGCAGTTCATCACTCGATACGAACTCGCTACTCTTCTCTACGCGATCTACACCAACCTCAAGAACGTAACCGACGGCCTCGATGCCCAAGTTAAAGCTCTTGACGCAAAGGTAAACGGCATGTCCACCAACACTGGCGGCGGCGACTCAAAGACTGTTGATACCAGCGATCTGAAGCGAGCAATCGAGTCGACTCAAAAAGAAGTCAGCGCGATGAAGGCTTGGGGCAGCGACATCAACACTCTCAAGAAGATGGCAGACAGCTATCAAAAAGAACTGACCTCCATGGGCGTCGACGTCGAAGCGATGAAGAAGAGCCTGTCGGATCTCGACAAGAGAGTCAGCGCTCTTGAGAACAAGAAGCCAGCTATCACTATCACTGGTGATGCAAACTTCTTGGTCACCGCTGTCTCCAAGGGTTCAAGAACCGATGGTTCCGTTAACCAAGATGGTAAGTGGCAAGGTAGCAACACCAACGCAGCTGGTGTTGACACTCTTCGAGTCAACCATGAACTCGGTCTTCAGATCAACTCTGCAGACAACAAAGTTCACGGCGAAATCGTAGCCAACAGCCTCCTCGGTGGATTCCCTAACCAATCACAAGTTCGAAGCAACTTCGGTTCAAGCTACAACGAAGGTCCAACCAACGTGTTCATCAACTCGTTGTATGTAAACCACGATGACAGCTTGGCTGGACTGGCTTTCAGCTCCAAGATTGGTCGACAAGGCATGAAGTTGAACCCATGGGTTATGTCACGACTTGACAACAACTCGTTCTACAGCAACAGCCGACAAGACAATGGCGAATTCATGGTTGACGGAATTTCCGCAGCTCTGAAGTTTGGTGGAAGCGCAAACCTTCACCTCTTCATTGGTCGAACCAGCACCCAAAGCGGTACTGTTGGTGGCGCTCTCCAGCCAATCACCATCGGATCCGAGCAAGGAATTGCTGCAGCTAACCTTCTTCCAATCAGCCGAGTAGGTGGTGCAAACCTCCAGTTCGGTCTCCTTGGTGGAAACTTCAACGCAGCTTTCGTTAACTACGATGCAGACGGAAACAATGGAGCCGGTGCAAACCGACTCGAAGTTACCGGCATCGACGGAACATTCAAGCTCCTCGGACTTGATGTTGCAGCTGGTTATGGTAAGTCGGTATGGAAGAGCGGAACTTCTTCAGTTCTTGACACAGACAATACACGGACCAACTTGGGCGTATCCTACGCAACTGGTGCTCTTGGACTTGGCGTTAACTACTCCAATGTCGAAGCTGCTTACCTTGCTCCTGGAGACTGGGGACGAACAGGTATCTTCCGAAACCTCACCAACCTCAAGACCACAGGCGCAAACCTTTCTTACAAGATGAACGATAAGTTCAACTTGTTCGGAAATGCAAGCAGAGGCGAAGCCGTTACCGGAACCGGTAAGGTCGACAGCTCCACATTCGGATTCAACTATAAGTTGAACAGCGCATGGGATCTGACCACCAGCTTCGAAACCACTGAATTCAAGGAAGGATTTGGCACCATTGCTAATTCAACCTACAAGTTCACCACTTTCGGCTTTGGCTACAACATGGGTGCAAACTCAATGTTCAACCTTGCTTACCAAGTGACCGACCACACCAACGTTCTTGGTGGAAATCCGAACGGTGGCTTCATTGCTGCTCAGTTCACTGTCAAGTTCTAATCTAAACTCTTAGTACTTGGCAAAGGGGCGTTCTTATGAACGCCCCTTTTTTAATGCCTCAGTTCTGCGAGTCTTGTCGGCTAAACTGAATCCTATGACTAAGAGAGCAATTCAACTTCGCTCACTCGCAATCGTCTGTGCTTCTTTGGCTCTCCCCATTATTGGCCAAGCAGACACTATCAAGAGAATCCAGTATCCAGCCATTTCTCCCGATGGAAGCACCATCATCTTTTCGTGGCAAAATGACCTTTGGACGGTAGACCGAAATGGCGGTCGTGCGACACGTCTTACCGTGCATGCAGCTATTGACTCTCGACCAGTATGGTTCCCCGATGGCAGTCGAATTGCCTTCAATTCAACTCGGTTCGGAAGTTCAGACATATTTACAATGCGTCCCGACGGGACCGAACTGAAACGAGTAACTTTTGACTCCAGTTCAGAAATCCCAACCACCGTATCTTCAGACGGACGTTTCATCTACGGCAATACTAACTTGTGGAGCCGAGGTGATCTCTTCCGTGTGTCTGCATCGGGTGGCGACCTTCAAAGACTTACATCGCACCCATTTGAGGCAACATTCGGTGCTTCCCTTTCCGAAGATGGCACGAAAGTCATTTATAATCGGGGGGCATACC
>JAPLCS010000189.1 GCA_026392145.1 Fimbriimonadales bacterium
AGTTTGCCTGCTGCCGAAAGACCACAACTGAGCAACGGTTACGGTGTTGCCGATCGAGTGTTCTTCTCAGGTGATATGTACGCTATGGGTAACGGTAATTCGGTTGCCGGTGGCGCACCTTTCGAACTGATTTATGCTGGTGGACAAGTTGCATCGGTTGTTGGAAAACACTCTTCACCTGCCACTCTTCCTGGCGGAAGCCCAGTAGGAGTCACTCCAGGAACGTACACCACGCTTGGAATTGATCCAACTGATGTTTCCACTTTGGACCCAGTTCTCGCAAAGAAGATCACGGGATTCCAGGGAATCTGGAAACCTCACTTTGTGCAAAGGTTGAACCCTTCAAGTGGAATTATTGAAGATCTTGGTTATCTCAAAAATGTTCACACATTCGAAGCGATTGCTCTTCCTGGTTCTGCGGATGATGCTCGACAAGACGTAGTGTTCTTCACTCAAACAATCTCCTCGAATACAGATGGCACCAAGAGTGCTTCAATCACTGGACTGCGATGGGGTTACTTAGACTTGGAAACCAATGAGATTCTCATTTATCCTTTGGCTAATCTGACCGATGTGGACACAGGAACCAACCTGAATGGTGAAATTAAGTTGAATATCACCGGTAAGTTTACGGCTACTGGCAACGCAACTCAATCTGCTCAGGCGATGAGATATGTAGGATTCTCTTACGCAGGCGGAGCCGCACTTCCAGCAGGCTTCCCAACAACTGGCAAGATTGTTGTCGTTCGACGATAATCGTATCACCCATAGCACAAAAAAGACCACGCTGAATAAGCGTGGTCTTTTTTGTGCATTGAATTTTCAAAAAGATAGTAAGCGCTGAACTGGGTAACGTGTTTAAGTGATTTCAATGATGATTCTTTCAGGCTTACTCGGTGCCAATAAGCAATGGACAAAAGAGCAGGCAAATGATTGGCAAACTAAGCAACCTTGGGTGGTTGGATGTAATTTCTTACCTAGCACAGCAATAAACCAACTTGAAATGTGGCAGGAGGAGTCATTTGATGTGAAAACGATTGACCGTGAACTTGGTTGGGCTCAATCAATAGGTATGAATTCTGTGAGAGTGTATCTTCATGATTTGGCTTATGAAACAGACTCTAAGGGCTTTAAGCAGCGAATGGACAAGTTTCTCCAAATTGCGGACCGTCACAGAATTCGTCCACTGTTTGTTTTCTTTGATGACTGCTGGAATCCTCATCCTCGGCTTGGTAAGCAACCAATTCCTAAGAAGGGAGTGCATAACAGCGGTTGGGTTAGAAGTCCAGGAGATGCTCAGCGTAATTGGCCAAAAGATTTAGAGCGGCTGGAGACCTATGTGAAAGATATTTTGAACACCTTTAAGAGAGACAGACGTGTTTATCTTTGGGACTTGTATAATGAACCTGGAAACAGCGGATATGATCTCAAATCAATGGAGTTACTGAAAAAGTGTTTTGAATGGGCTTGGGACGTGCGACCCTCTCAACCTGTTAGTGCGGGGCTTTGGTACGGTAACAATGAATTTAACCAATTCCAAATTGCAAATAGCGATGTCATTACTTTTCACAACTATAATGATGCAAAGAATCTCCAGAGCGAAATTTCTCGGTTGGTAAAACTGGGTAGACCAGTGGTTTGCACTGAATGGATGGCAAGACAAAATAGCAGTTGGATAAAGACCAACTTACCTGTCTTCCACGAGTCTAAGATTGCATGCTTCAACTGGGGGCTTGTAAGTGGTAAGTCAAACACCATCTTCCCGTGGGGATCAAAAGAGGGGTCTGAGGAGCCAACACCTTGGTTTCATGACATATTCCGTCAAGATGGAACTCCTTTTGATGCAACTGAGACGGACTTGTTTAAAAATCTTACCGCTAGAGGTAAGTAGTAGGGGACAAAGCCCAGTCGAGAAACATCCCAGTCTGAGCTGGGATGTTTCTCGCATGGAGTTTATTGTTCGTCGTATGCTGTCAGTTTTCGTACCCAAATATTTCTGAACCGAAGCTTCTCTTTTGGACCATGGTCTTGCAGACTAATTCTGCCCTCAGAAGGTAGGAATCTGTATCCTGCTACCGCGCGGTGGGCACTTGGTCCGTTGTACGGTTGCCGATGGTGAACCATCACACCATTAAAAAATAAGGTGACATAAGCTGGTGAGACTAACTTTCCATTGTCAAACTTAGGAGTTTCAAAAACGATGTCATAGGATTGCCATTCGCCTGGTCGCTTGATTGGATTCACTCGAGGTGGATACTGTCCATACATTGCTCCAGCTTGACCATCTGCGTAGGTGGCTGCCTTGAAAGAATCAAGTACCTGCACTTCAAACAAGCCCATCATGTACACACCAGAATTGCCTCGATTCTGTCCTGAGCCTGTAATCTTTTCATCTTCTTGCCATTCTATGTGCATTTGTACATCGCCAAACTTTTCTTTCGAGTAGAGACTTCCTGAGCCCGGAACTACTTCCATGCAACCATCTACGAGTTTCCATTTTGCCGGTTTTGCTTTTGACAAATCATCGCCAGGATCGTTTTGTAGCCAGTGCGAAAGATCTTTGCCATCAAACAGCACGACGGCGTCTGAAGGGGCAGCCCCAGGTACCGCTCCTGGAGTGACCTCTCTCGGGTATGGCCGATCACTGTCGTGAACCTTCCATTTTTGGCCTGGTAGAACAGGTGTGTCTGTGTAACCATCACGTTTTTGTTGCACATAGCCGAGAACCAAGACTGCGGTTAGTGCACCGCCTACAAATGCATGAAATCGAGACATTGCTTCGCCATGCTACCCAGACTTTGATTAGGAATTCAAAAGAAGCAAGGATGCGGCCGCAAATCCGGCATGTTCGGTTCTTAAAACTCGCGTCCCGAGGGTAACGGCGAGGTTTTTGGTGCGTTCGACTTCTCGTGGTGCCCATCCACCCTCTGGACCGATAAACAGGGTTACTTCAGGATCTTGGAGTGAAAGACGTGCGGAAACTGCCTCTTGTTCACTCAGTACTATAGGATTAATTGAAGCCCTTAACGCGAGTTCCAGAGACTCATAATAGTTAACTGTAGGGATTTTGAGCCCAAATGAGGTCTCTGCAGATTCCCGTGCAACGGCCTCAACTCGCCTGATTTTATCTTCCAGTTTTTTCGATTCCCATTTCACCACAGATCGATCTGACGGAAATAGTAAAAACCCTGCCACACCAATTTCTCCGCATGACCGAATGACGTCATCTAATTTGTCCCCTTTGGGCAGTGCCTGTGCAATCCAGATTCTTTTTGAAGGCTGAGTGTGTATTGTATGCAGTTCTATCGGAACCGCAATGTGTCCATTCAATTCACATTCCCAAAAAGTGCCATCGTTTGGCATTATTCCAATTCTTGCTCCCGACCTAAGTCGAAGCACATTATGGAGCTTTTCAAATTCTGTTTTAGGGATTTCGATAGGAGTTGAAAGATCGGCGCCTGGAATGAATATTCGAGGTAAGGCGCGAACCGATTTCACTTTTCAAAAACTCCGGCATTCCAGCCGTCTTCCTCACGGTGCTCAATGTAAGTGAATCCACTCTTCTCGGCCGCTTTTTTGACATCACTCCAGTTTTGAGTGATGATCCCGCTCACAATCCATTTCCCACCGGATTTTAGAGCGTAAGCTGCGTCCGGAGCTAGATTGATTAGCGTTGCGCTGATGATATTACTTACTACAATATCCCATCGACTTTCTAGCTGAAGTTCTAAGACATCTCCAACTGCAGTCTTAACTTCAACGTTATTGCGAGTGATGTTTTCTTTAGCAACTTCAACTGCAATAGGGTCGATGTCAATAGCAAGTGTTTCGCCTGCACCCACCATCTTGGCGCCAACTGCCAAAATTCCTGAGCCACACCCTAAGTCTAACACTGAATTGCTGGAAGCCACTTGCATTTCAAGGTACTCGAGGCACATTCGAGTGGTTGGATGGTCACCGGTGCCAAATGCCTGTCCTGGATCAAGAACAATAACTTTATCGCTAGGCAGGGCATCAAATGATTCCCATGTCGGACGAACCACAAAATGGGAACCTACTCTGCGAGGTTTGAAAAACTTTTTCCATTCGTTTTCCCAGTCCACTTCGACAAAGGGTTCGTCTATAACATCATCCACTCCAAGTGCTAGGAGCGCTGTTCTTAAGGATTCTATTTGAGTTCTGACTCCGTCGACATCAACGTAACATCCTGTGATGCAGTTTGCTTCCTCTAAGGTGTTTTCTATGCCGTAATCGCGGAATGTGTTGATAATTGGTGACCAGTCGGCGGGTGCAGGAGTCTGTTTGGCTTTGATTAGAATCCAGTTCATTTTTTCTTTCCAAATAGTCCACCAAACGGACCTTCTTTATCTTTGGGACCCCTTTCACCCCTGAGCTCGGCAAATTCTCTAATAAGTTTTGCTTCTGTCTCTGATACTTTTTTGGGAATTTCGACGTTCATCTCAACAATTAGGTCACCCCGTTTTCCGTCATGGAGTGGAGGTAGTCCCTGCCCTTTGAGAGTAAGACGTTGACCAGGTTGAACACCGGCTGGGATTTTGAGTTCTAA
>JAPLCS010000004.1 GCA_026392145.1 Fimbriimonadales bacterium
CCAATCCGCTGGCGTTACCGGAGCATCGCTGGATAGCGCCAAGCTAACGCCAGCAGATTGCATATCGCGTAGCCGTTCCCTTCTCAAGGTGCTTTCTTCACCCAGCATTGGTTCGACCGCCCTACCCACCATTCTTCGAATTCCCGGCTGTGTATTGATGCCCAGGCCGGCACCGGCTAATCGGGCCATGTCAGTTGGTTTTATGAAATCTGCGTGAATGACGTAATTTCTGAACTTGGCGCCAGCAGAATTTTGCTCAGCTGCATCAGTAATTGCAGAAATAGTCTCATCCCCTGTTGCGTGGATTCCAATTTGCCAGCCGTTAGTTGTGGCGTAACGGTAAATGGAGTGCAGGGTTTCAACCTTCTCCTTCTCGTTGCTGCCTGCCAAAGTAAGAGACCCGTGAGTGTGGGTATCGTATGGCTGACTCATCCAGGAAGTCCTGCTTCTTGGTATTCCGTCTGCAAAAACCTTGAGCTGAGAAACGGTGACTTGATAACCTCTCGACCGTTTTTCAGGTGGACCAAATTCCTCCAGGCCAGTTTTGACATCTGCAATTGAGGTTCCACCGAGACCGCCAAAAAGCAGCATGACCTCAATCCTCATGTTCAATTCCGAATCTTTGGCTAATTGCCTATAAACATCAATTACCTCGAGCGATGCGGTTCCATCATCAAGCGAGGCAGCCCCAGGACCAAGGCCTGGATCGGTATAAGAGGTAATGCCATTTGCTAGCAAGATATCCCTTGCCCGAATCACAGCATTTGTCAGCTCACTACGAGAGGGCCGAGGCATAACTTGAGTGACCAGTTTTACTGCTGACTCGAGCAGTAAGCCAGTTGGTTCTCCGAGACTGTTTCGAACTATTTGACCCCCGGCAGGATCTTCGGTGTTGGCGGTGATGCCAGCGGCATCAAGGGCTTTTTTGTTGCACCAGGCCTGATGGCCGCTGAAGTCCGTCAGGATGATTGGTTCGTTTATCTGAGCGTCTTCAAGTTCCTTATAGGTCAAAGTTGATCTTGGGCCCGTTCCCTCAATCGCTCCCCCGACCCATCCAAAACCTCTTACCCAGCCTGGGTTCGAACTTGCATGTTCTCTGAGTTTTCGATGAACCGCACCCAAGTCAGCACAGTGTTCTGGGGAAATGTTTGCCCCCGAAAGCTGCCTTCCAAGCATGTACCCGTGCAGGTGTGAATCTTCGATACCGGGGATAACTGTTGCGCCCTCGCAGTCAATAACATGAGCTGGGCTTGTGACAAGATTTTGTAATTCCGACCAGCTGCCAACGGCAATTATGTCTTGCCCGTCAATGGCAAAGGCATCGGAGTGCTGGTCGAAAGGTTTTAGTGAAGCGTTTTTGAAGACTTTGATTTCGGCGCCCATCCTATTGAAGGCCTCTTACCTGAGCGTAAATCTTGGTCCGAAGTTCAGCGAACTCCTCCCTTCCTCTACTCGCGACCTGATTGCGAGGATAAGGAAGGTCTACTTTGACGATTTCCTTCACGTTTGCTGGCGAGCCGTATAACACGACCACTTTGTCGCTAAGGTAAACGGCTTCATCAATATCGTGGGTGACCATGGCTGTGGTGATCTTGAAATCATCACGAACCTTCAAAACCAAATCCTCGAGGTCAAAGCGAGTTTGTGCATCTACGGAAGCAAAGGGCTCATCCATAATCAAAAGTTGTGGCCGAACTGCAATTGCTCGAGCAATTGCTACTCGCTGCTGCATTCCTCCAGATAGCTGCCACGGGTAGTTCTTCTGGTTTCCACTAAGTCCAACTTCATTCAAAACCGACTCGATGGTTTCAGAAATCTCTGCTTTAGTTAGCCCAAGCCTCTTTAGGGGTAGAGAGATATTCTTCTCCACGCTTAGCCAAGGCATCAATGACCTGGTGTAATCCTGCAGCACCACAGCCAAGCCAGGAGGCGGAGAAGTAACTACTTCCCCATTAATACGGATCAAGCCCGAGGTAGGTTTCATCAGCCCGGTGAGTAGTCTCAGCAAAGTAGTCTTGCCAACTCCAGAAGGACCAACGATAGAAGCGAATTCACCTTCTAATAGAGAAAAGCTAATATCTCTCAGAACATGCTTGATTCCCGTAGGGGTCTGGTAGTCCATTACTACCGATTCCGCTGAGACAATTACTTTTCCTGTTGACACTTGTGACTCCCTAACTAAGTTTCTTTGAAGCCAAATACCATCGAAGAGCACGGCGCTCCACGAGATTGAAAACCAAATTCACCAAATAGCCAAGAATACCCA
>JAPLCS010000036.1 GCA_026392145.1 Fimbriimonadales bacterium
ACTTTGTTCTCGAAGACGCCGCAAACCTGAAGGCTCGTCTGGGTCGTCGTGACCAAATGAAGATGGAAGAGTACTTCTCAGCAGTCCGAGATATTGAAAAGCGACTCATTTCTTTTGAGAACACAGCAAGACTCCAAGCGGCAGCAGGGCTCGGTAAGCCAGCAGGCATTCCGAGCGACTTTGGTGAGCATATTCGCCTCATGGGAGACATGATGATTCTCGCGTTCCAAGCAGATCTCACCCGTGTTTGCACCTTTATGTTCGCAAACGATGGTTCTAACAGGTCCTATGCCCAAATCGGCGTCAGTGATGGACACCATGACATTAGCCACCACGGTCGCCAAGAAGACAAACTTGCCAAAAAGAAGAAGATTGACACCTATCACACTACTCAGCTCGCCTATATCCTCAACCGAATGAAGTCTATCAAAGAGGGTGACGGAACCATGCTTGATCACACTCTCCTGGTCTACGGAGCCGGTATTAGCGATGGTGATCGACACAACCACAACAACCTCCCAATCTTGCTTGCAGGTCGTGGAGGCGGTCTCAAATCTGGACAGCACTTTATGTTCCCAGAAAACACCCCTCTCAACAACTTGTTTGTCACCATGCTTGATAAAGTGGGCGTCAATGTTGAAAAACTGGGAGATAGTAACGGAAAGTTACAGGGCATTTTTTAACGCGAACAATGAATCCAGGGCGATTGGCATCACAGAATGTCAAGTATCGGTTTACCTTGAACTGACTTCGCATGCGTATCCAAATAATTGACGGTGAAACTTCCACCATAAATTGAGCAAAGGCCAGCCGTAGGCGGCGGCGTGTAGTGAGTCAAAGAATTCAGGAACGAATTATTTAACTGACATGAACGAATAGGGTCACGTAAATAAGCAATTGCTTCCAGTTGGTCCAATGAATCCAACTTGAGGTTCAACTTGCAAGTATCAGGCGAAGTCCACGACCGAAGATTCCAAGAATGCACAAAGTCCATGGCATTCACAGTACCGATGCCAAAACTTCCCTCACCATCTCTAGCACCCTCCAACGGATCATGACCGTTTTTCCTAAAAGATTGGTGCTCAGAACAAAGTAGGGATCCTTCACCTCTAAGATAGGGTTTGATGGCTTTCACAAATCGTGGAGTACTTTCAGCGGAATGAAAAAAAGTCACAAAAGGTGGCATCCGTTCATCAAAGTCAGCCGAATAAACAAGGCAGCTTGTTCCTAGGTCCTTCATCGTTGAAAGAGCATTTGATCGCCAACTAACACTCCTCGCGGAAAGCAAAACTGGATACACAATCAATCCCAACACCACAACGATGAGTGCAAACAATCCCCACATCAAGGATTGATAAGTTCTTTTGGTTCGGTCCACATTCCTATTGTAAACCGAACGAAATCTAAGTAATTGCGGCTACTCAGTTTCCGTCTGAGCTTCCGAATGGTGAGCTGTAGTTCGGTGGCTCCTTGGTAATTTGAACATCATGAGGATGACTTTCTCAAAGCCCGGCTCCAGTGATCTTGATGAACTCCGCTCGTTCTCTCAACTGCTCCAGAGTCTCAGCGCCAACATAGCCCATTCCTGATCTCAAACCACCAATCATCTGTGCCATCGTATCTCGCAAGAGTCCCTTAAATGGCACTCGAC
>JAPLCS010000161.1 GCA_026392145.1 Fimbriimonadales bacterium
GGTATTCGAGCCATCCACGAATCGCCACACGAAGTCCTCCTGCTACAGGGCGAAATTCCGATCGAAACCAACCGCACTTGTGCCGAGATAAGCCAAGGACAAGTCATATTCAATCCTGCACCTGCTCTTCATATCCCACCTTCCATGTATCCAAATATTGACTACCTCACCCCAAATGAACACGAAGCAGCAACTCTCATTGGCGAGGAATTTTTCAATTTTCAACGAATCTTTGAAGCCACCTCATCGCTTCTCGATCGAGGTTGCAGAAACGTTATCATAACAATGGGCTCACAAGGTGCCGCCTATGCAAACGCAGAAACCCAAGGCATCGTGTATGCACCAAAAGTGAAGGTAGTGGACACAGTCGGTGCCGGTGACTGCTTCAACGGCGCTCTCGCCTTTGCTATTGCCCACAATGCCGACCTTGAGTCGGCAACTCGGTTCGCGGTTGAATGTGCTTCTCTATCAGTCCAACAACTAGGAGCTCAATCAGGCCTTCCCTACTGGTATGAACTAGAGAAAACTACGCAGGCGATTCTTCAAAACCAGCAATCTGCTTAAGTTCACCGGTCACCATATAGTGCACTCTTTCGGCAATATTCACCGAGTGGTCAGCGATACGCTCCAAATGATGAATCGCCAAAAACAGCCAACCATCCGAGACCACCGAATCAGGATCACGCTTCATCAACAAAAACACTTGAGCTCGAAGTTCGCGATAAATTCCATCTGCTTCGTACTCCATTTTGCCCACAGTGGCTACTCTTTCTAGGTCTCGCCTCACATACGCTTCTAAAGCTTCGTGAATCATTTTTCGGCAAAGAGTCGCAAACTTGCCGAGATCAATAATGTCCGTTCGTCCGCCCTCATTATCGATTTTCAAAGCAGCCTTCGCTAAATCAACCGCAAGGTCACCACACCTTTCTAGGTCCGTAACAATTTTAAGACATGCCCCTACGAGTCGTAAATCTGCTCCAGTGGGATTCTGCAAGGCAATGATTCGCATGCAATGGGCTTCTACCTTAAGCTCCAACTGATCAACAATATCATCCTGTTTAATAGTTTGAAGTGCAAGTTTCCGATCTAGGCTAATCAGTGCCTGACTAGCGTCACTCATCATCTTTTCAACTACACTCGCCATCTCGAGCAACTCATGTTCGAGCTCTTGTAAGTCGTTATCAAAATTCTGGCGGGCGTAGTTCTGAGGTTCCATATCTTCCAATCAATCGCTTTTGCGGTCGTAAATCAAACTTTAATCAACTCAGAACGGATTATGGCAATAAAACGTTCGACCTTCTTCAATCCTTAATGCAGGTGATTCGACACGGCAAACTTCTTGCACATTCCGACATCTCGAAGCGAATCGGCATCCTAGAATCTTTTCTTTAGGATCAGGAATCTCACCTGGCAGAGGGTCCGGGAGATGCATGAGCTTATCAAGGTTTGGCGCAGAATCAAGCAGAGCCTTGGTATACGGGTGTCTTGGATGACTAAAGAGTTCCTCAGTGGTACCCATCTCAACTATCTTTCCAAGGTACATCACAGCAATTCGATCTGCCAAAAACCTCACGGTGGTTAAATCGTGGGAGATGTACAAAAAGGCACACTGTCTCTCCCGTCTTATGTCCTTCAACAAGTTCAAAATCTGAGCTCGGATTGAAAGATCAAGCGCCGATGTAGGCTCATCACAAATAACTAAGGGCGGCTGAAGAACCAATGCTCGTCCAATGGCGACACGCTGTCTCTGTCCTCCGCTTAACTGCTTTGGATAGCGGTCCACAAATCGCTCATCCAAACCAACTTCCTTCATCACCTCAATTGCGTTACGTTTTTCTCCGACAAGCGTAGCTGGCTCAAGAATAGATCGTCCAATTGTCCAACGTGGATTCAAAGATGCGTACGGATCTTGCCAGACCATACCAACTCGACGACCATTATCTTTGGTCGTGCCCCGAACCACATCCCCATTTAATGTGATAGTGCCATCAACAATAGGTTGCAACCCCAAAACAGCCCGAGCTAGCGTCGTTTTGCCGCATCCACTTTCGCCGACTACTGCAACAATTTCACCAGGAAAAACTTCAAGCGAAACTCCGTCCAAGGCATTCACCATTCCACCTTGTACCGGGAAGCTAACGCGGATGTCTTCAACTTTCAGAATTGGTGTTTCACTCATAGTGTTTCAATCACAGGGTTTTAGTCGCAGGATATACGCGAACTATTCTTCGCGATCCTTACCAAGGATACTTTGGCTCCAGAACAAACGATTTCGCAATTTGTGCAGGAAGTCTTCATTTTGTATGGTCACAAGGTTAGTTATCTTCTCTGAGCGACGAATTTCTACCCAATCTCCTGGCAAAAGATTCAATCGATGCTGTCCATCGGTGCTGAGAACCGCATTCCCTCCAGACTCTAACCTTAACACCACATGAGAATCTGGCCCTAGTACAAGGGGGCGCGCACTCAAAGTGTGTGGAGCCAAAGCAACCAGCACCATCGCTTCGAGTGACGGATCAAGTACGGGACCCCCGGCCGACAAATTATAACCAGTTGATCCAGTTGGGGTGGCAACCATTACTCCATCTGCCGGATAACTCGTAAGGTGTTGACCGTTAACGCTTACCTCAAAAGTAAGCATACGATCGGTGACAGTTCGCTGCAGAACTGCCTCATTGAGCGAAGCACTAGAAGCAACTTTATTGTTGCCACGATGCAAGCTCGCCTCAATCATCATGCGTCGTTCTAGACGATGTTCTCCATCGATAAACGCACTCAATACCGAGCCTAAGTCTTCCGGCAAACATTGTGTGACAAAACCAAATCGTCCGAAATGAACCCCAAGTAGAGGAGTTCCCTTTTGACTACACATATGTGCTGCTCGGATGAGCGTTCCGTCACCACCAAATGCAATCACCAAATCAGATTCGGAAATATCTGAATAGCTAATAGTTGGATACCGATCGATGACCTCTGCGACCCGTTCCTCTACAAATACCGAAAATCCATGCGACACCAACCATTCACCTGCCCAGTGGGCAGCCTCTATGGCATCCTGTCGATGCTGATTAACAACAAAAGAAACGCGCAATTATCCGGCTGATTTCATCCGCTTCAAGTTCTTGAGAACATCCGCGTTGTTTGGTTCAATACTCGCAGCCTTTTCCAACCATGAAATCGCTTCTTTTCGCTTATTCATCTTCTCCAATGCCACGGCAAGGTTATTGTACGCTGGAACGAACTTTGAATCAGCATTAATTGCGCTTCTAAGTGACGCTTCTGCTGCAACATAGTTCGCATTAAAAATGTGACATCTGCCAATTCCATCTAGAGCGAGTGCGCTTGTTGGCTTAGCGGCAACCACCAACTTATAGTTAGCGAGCGCGGTTTTCACATCGCCTTCATCATAACTAGCATCAGCAAGCAACAACCGAATCTCATGATCTTTAGGATTCACTTTCAGTAAATCGTTCCAAACAGGAACCGCAGCCTTTACATCTCCAGATCGTGAGGCAGCCGCAGCAAAATTCCTCTTGTTTCTTGGAGATGGATTCAATCCCATCAGCTTCTCAAACAGTAAGCGTGATTGCTCATAATCACCCTTGTTGAATAAGAGAGCACCCAAATTTAGAATGGTTTCTTGGTCAGTGTCCCGAAGTTGATAGGCTTTTTTGAATGCAGATTCTGCACCAGCAGCGTCGCCAGCACTCCGTCTCATTACACCCAAATTGTAATAGTAGTCAGGATCATCACCCAAAATTCCAGCATTATCAACATACAACTTGGAAACCTGATCGGTCTTTTTCTGCTTTCCATAGCAATCAGCCAAAGTAAGAACCAC
>JAPLCS010000204.1 GCA_026392145.1 Fimbriimonadales bacterium
CATTGCCTTGGTTGCTTGTTTCCTTGCATTTTTGGTTGCCACACCTGGTGCGTTACTTGAACGAGAAGTGTTTATTCATGACTTTATGTTTGAAGTTAATCACAGTAAAACTGGTCATGGGATTGTGTTCGCCGGGACATCACCTGCAGTCCTCTATCACATTGGGAATTTGAGTCTAGGGTTCAGCATCATTTGTACACTACTTGGTGTTGTGGGATTGGTTCTTTCTGTTGACAAGCGGCAACTTGTTGGAACAGTACTGCTTACTTTCGGACTTTTGTACTTTGCGGCTGTTTCTGGCGGTCAGATTAAGTTCATGCGCTACGTCCTGCCTTTGATTCCAGTCCTTGCCATTGGTACGGGGATGATGCTTGAGCGATTGGAAGAGTTAAGGGGTTCACGCTGGGCGATTATTGCTGGGATGCTTCTTGTTGGTGGGTTTGATCGAGGGGCACTCAATGGTACGGCGGTATTTTCGGCGGCAATGAAGGCACCGGATGCTAGAGATTCGGCGGGACTGTGGTTAAAGCAGCAAGGTGCTAAGTCCGTTGGAATCGCAACAGATCCTTGGTTCTGGTCAGCTACCTTGCAACCTGAAATGCCGGTCAGTCGGATGATTGGTCGCAGGCGGTTGGTGGAATTGTGGAAGCAGTGGGAGAACCCAAAAGTCGTAAGGATTGTTACTGAGGAAGTGGATGAAACACCAGAATGGGACCCGAGAATTCTTTCTATCGGTAAGCCTGATTATTTCGTGTTTACCTCGCTTGAGTATGCAGCTGTAGATCGACTGGCTCAGCAGAAGTCTAATCCTGAGTATCAACAGTTGGTGGATCGATATAACTCGTTTATTCAAGAGCTGGGTGCAAATTACACAGCGGTATGGCAGAACGAAGCAGACCATGTAGCGGTAGTTGAAGATATGGAGTATGTTCGCCCCAGGGTGGTGATTTGGAAGAGAAAGTCACTGTAAGTGATGCTTTATTAGACTCTTTGGAGTGGTTTCTTGATCACTTGAAGGTGGAAAAGGGTGCGAGTCCACATACTGTTGACGCCTATTATCGCGATATTGTTGGAATTGCTGAACATATAGGCCGCTCACTTGGTTCCTGGTCTGACCTATCCGTACGAGAAATGCAACTGCTTGACCGGTACTTAGCAGGAATTGGTCAGCCAAGAAGTGCACAACGCAAAGCTAGTTCTTTCCGTAGTTTCTTGAAGTTTCTGAAGAAGAACGGTGTTGCGATTCAGGTTGATTTGCCTTCGACAGGTGGATTTAAGATACCCAAACGATTACCAAAGTCTCTGAGTGAGGATAAGGTGAATCATCTTATTGAATCTCACGGGGATGAAGCTTTGTTGAATCGAAGGAATATGATGATTCTCGAACTCTTATATGGTTGTGGCTTACGAGTTTCGGAGTTGACGGCGTTAAGAACGGATGATATTGACTTCTCCAAATCTCAACTTCGGGTTATTGGAAAGCGACTTAAAACTCGATTGATTCCGATTCCGATTCATACTGAGGAAAAACTTAGGCTGTTTTTACGTGATGATCGTCCACAACTTGTTAAGATTCCAGTTTCAGAATTGTTTGTCACTCGTCAGGGAAGAAAGATGTCCCGACAAGCAGTAAATACTGTGGTGCAACAGTTGGCAAAGAATGCTGGCATAAACGAGCCAACCGGACCTCATACGCTCAGGCATACCTATGCCGTTCATTTACTTGAAGGTGGAGCTGATTTGAGATCTGTGCAGGAACTATTGGGACATGAATCGTTAGCTACTACGCAGGTTTATACAGAGTTGCAGGTTACAGAAGTGCAAAAAAGATATGATAAATTCCATCCGCGAGGCTGAAACTCATGGTTTCTATTCTATAATTTAACCCACCCACCACAAGGACCGACGGATTGGTAGCTGGGTTCATTGCACACCACGTTTATGAACTAACTTGGCACTTCTGACATCGCTTTGTGAGTGGCAAATTAGGCAACTATGTCATCCACGCCTTTTGAGATTCCCCACGATTGGGATGATCCGGAAGACCTTCATCAGGTTCTGGTGAAGTTGCGTGAGCATCGAAGTAATGCCAATGTAAAGCGTATTCGGTTCGCTTATTACATAGCTGAGCAGGCACATTTAGGTCAGATTCGACGTTCGGGACTGCCGTATATTGCTCATCCACTTGAAGTTACTGCAATTCTAATCGATCTTCAGATGGATGATGAGACCTTGTGTGCGGCACTTCTTCACGATGTTGTTGAAGATACGGAAGTTTCATTAGATTTTATTCGAGAGACCTTTGGGGATGATGTGGCTCATCTGATCGATGGTGTCACCAAATTGCGGAAGGCTGATGCTCCGTCGATGAACAATCGAGAGCGTAAGGCAGCGGAGACAAATCGCGCGGCTGAAACCTTACGGAAGATGCTTCTTGCCATGGCCAAAGATTATCGAGTGATGGTAATCAAATTGGCTGACCGGTTGCATAACATGTTAACTCTTGAGCATATGCCACCTGAAAAGCAGATTCGGATTGCAAAAGAGACTTTAGATATCTATGCACCGCTTGCCGCTCGGCTTGGGATTTGGCAAATTAAGTGGCAGTTGGAGGACTTAAGTTTTAAGTATTTGCATCCTGCAGAGTTTCGAGATATTTCGGAGAAGGTCGCTAAAAATCGCCGTCAACGAGAAGAAGATGTTCAGAACACAATTATTCAAATAAAGGAGAGACTTCAGGAGAGGGACATTGAGTTTATTGAAGTCAAAGGAAGACCTAAGCATCTGTTCTCAATTTTTAACAAGATGATCAAAGAGCGAGTTGAGTTCCAAGATATCTTCGATCTCATTGCGATTCGCATCATAGTTGAGTCGGTGACTGATTGCTATGTTGTGCTTGGGAATATTCATAACATGTTTACGCCAGTTATGAGTTTGTTCTACGATTACATCGGCAATCCGAAGCCAAATGGGTACCAGAGTTTGCATACCAAGGTGGTTGATAGTTCTGGACAAACGATTGAAATTCAGATTCGTACCAAGCAGATGCATGAAGTGGCTGAATTTGGGGTGGCGGCCCATTGGACTTACAAGGAAGGGGAGTCTGCGTCGAAAGAGGTTGCTAATTTTTCTGGGCTTCGGCAGCAATTGTTTGACTGGTCTTCTGACGCGCGCACGTCTTCTGATTTTCTTCGCTCACTTTCAACCGATTTGTTTTCAGAGCAGGTTTTTGTATTCACTCCTAAAGGAGAGGTGCTTGATATGCCTTTGGGTTCTACACCGATAGACTTCGCCTTTCGGGTTCACACCGCGGTCGGAATGAAGATGGTAGGTGCTAAGGTTAACGGCACGATTGCCCCCTTGAGTCGGGAGTTGAAGAACGGCGATGTTGTCGAAATTTTGACCCGAAAGGATGCAACACCTAGTCTGGATTGGTTGGAGTTTGTGCAATCTGCTCATGCGAGAAGCAAGATCAAAGCCTATTTCCGCAAGATTTCTCGTGATGATGATGCGTCACGTGGCAAGGAAGCTGTTGAACGTGAGCTACGAGCGATGGGCTTGGAACCGAAGGCTTATATTGGGGATGACAAACTGGACAAACTTGCCAAGGAGTTTGACTCGACTGAAAATGGGCAGGATCTGCTGGCGAAAATCGGTAGTGGCTTGATTACGGTTCAGCGGGTTGTTAGCAAGTTGCGCGGTGCAACTCCTGAAGTTAAGGGCGAACGAATTGAGGTCACTAAGACTCGAGAAGGCAAGCTGCAGGTTACATCTTCTGGGCTTAAGGGTGTGTTGATGAATCGAGCAAAGTGCTGTAACCCGATTCCAGGAGACGACATTGTTGGGTATGTCACTCGGGGACGAGGCATTGCCATTCATCGACAGCTATGTCCTCAGGTTCAGGATTTGGCTTCTAAGGAGCCTGAGCGCTTGACTCATTTCCATTGGCCATCGGGTGCAGGTGTTTACAGTGTCCGACTCAAAATAATCTCTGTCAATCGAATGGGGCTTCTTATGGAGGTATCGACGATTTTTGGAGAATCGAAGACCAATGTTTCCCAGGCGAACATCAAGACAAGTGCCAACAATACTGCTGAGATTATTGTTACGGTTGAGGTGTCAGATACTCAACACCTCGCTAACGTTATGACTAAGATTGCGAACTTCAGCGATGTAATTTCGATTATGCGTTTAGATGGCCGATCGCGGTAGTATCGCTTTTCTACTTAGCCTCGATAATCCAGTTC
>JAPLCS010000352.1 GCA_026392145.1 Fimbriimonadales bacterium
CTTGCCAGAAGCATGATGCCTGTTTGGACGGGGTTAATAACCAGGGAGTCAACGTAATTTGGAATCCTTTCGCGGTGGATTGTCACTGTAGGTTGGCTTGGGATGCAGTAAAGTGTCTCGCCTCACCTTGGTGTGGAGTTGGTTGCCAAAGTACAGCGGAGTTAATCATCATAGCGATGGGCTCCTTCTGTGGCATAGGAACGCTCGTGGGGCCGTGGCCTACCCAGCCTCCCGTAAGACGAGGGTGAGAACGCTGAAACGCCCATTTGTGCTACTCGTGACCTATGTGATCTTGATGGAAGGATGCATCGTGTACGACACCTGGAAGCGAGTACCAACAATGCCAAACAAAGCGTTGTTTCATCCCGGGCGTTCCGACGCGGAAATAATGATTGACGGAGTCATTACAGCCAACGGCTACTGCGTATTTCCGATTTTAATCGGTTCGTTCTTTGTTTTTCTAGCTTCGCCGATGAAACAGGGAAAAAAGAGTTCCAGCGTCAGTGGTGATAAAAACGCGGTCGAGCCGAAATTTGACCTTGGACCCGGAAGCCGAAGCCATGACGCAGCCGACGACGATGTCGTATGATAAGGAGAACCGGATGGCGGTGTTTCAGGATGCGACTTTGAACACCTACACTTACGGCGAGCTGACTGGTCCCCATTTTCTTTCCATCCTAGACCTGTAAGATTCTCTGCTCTTGAGTTCTTGATTAGGCATTGAAACTGTGCTCTGATGGGCTATGAGCACTGAAATCAAAGTTCGACAAACATGTCTCCGCCTCTACATCACCTCAAAAGCCTCTCAGGTCATGGAGGATCGGAAAAAAAATCCGAGAACCTCACGGGCCATCATTCGAGCAATGGAGTTCACGAATGGAGTCACCTTTCGGAATCCAATGATCGAAAACTGCCCGCTCGGAGTTCATATCGATCCCGCTCGCGGCCTGGTCGTCGTCGTCTCAAAATTCCAGGGATTTCCGGCGATACAACGCCCTCACCCGACGCATTCAAGTCACTGAAACTCTTCACCAGGCGGGCAAGCTTCTCCATATCGACGTGCTCGATTATGTGATTATCGGTGAAGAGGGCGCGTTCTGTTCCCTCCGTCGTGATGACAAGATGCCCAGAGATTAGCGCTTCCACGCTTGGGGCGAAATATCTGGCAGATCCGAGGCATATTCTGCCGAGACGTATTCGGAGAATGGCTTGACATACCAAGCGAGACGACCAAGGATTTCGGGAACCGTACGCTGTGCTTTGGACGCCATGCTGTGAAGGGCGTTGGTCACGGCCGCCTGGTCGTGGTCAAACAAAACTTTCAGGTAGTCGGCGGGGTGCGAAGCGGTCATTCCCCAAGGTGCAAGAGCTTCCGGTTTGAAGTCTTTGACGTTAAACGTCACGATTGTTTCGGTCCTTGAGTGGATTGCAGCGGCAAGGACGTGCCGATCTTTCGGGTGGTTCTCGCACTTCGGAATGATGTGCTCGAACCCCTCGATCATTGCCTCAGGAAAGAATCCTGTTGCAGCCTGAATACGAGACTCAGCAAGGCTCTCGTCCCATTTGAACTTTTCAACCCATGTTCTTCGAGTTTCTTCCCATATTGCTTCGGACCACCTTGGCAACAGGAGCCTTGGTGCCTCTGAGAGCCGGAGGAAAAGATCTGAAACGGCGGCCTCGGCAAGCACACAAGCGTCAAGAACGACCGGAAAATCTGCTCGCATTAAGGGCTATTCGCCCTCAGGCCTAGTTAGATCGACATAGCGGTCGTAGACTCCGGCACCTACCAAGTCCTCGGTCATCTTATCGAGCCCTGCTTTGCGCGTCTTGCTTCGGTCGCGCTGAAACTTCACAAGGTCTTTGAAGAACACCCTTCTGTGAGTTCCGACATGGTGGAACGGAATCTTGTCATCCTCTAAGAGCCGAACCAGATATTGGCGCGAGACACCCAAATAGTTGGCGGCGGCCTGTGTTGTAAACGCTTCATCTTCGTGCATGAGGAACACGGCTTGCTTTTGCTTCATCGCTTGAACCACTGAAACAAAGAGATCGTTAATTGCCTTGGGTAGCTCAACGACATCCCCACCGCTCGTCAACAGCACAGGTCGAACCTCTCCTAGAAGCATTCGTTCTAAGCCAGATTGTTCCTCGGGGGCGATATCGGATGGGCCGACTCGGTTCTCGTTGATTGTGCTCATATACTAATTATGACGTCTATCCGCTATATCTGCAACCATTAATTTTGCGGGAGTTTAACTTTGGCTTGCCACTGCTGCGCGTTTGGGAGTTCTGAGAACAAACCGAAATCGAATTTGCTGAGTGGATTCAAAGAAGCTTTCAGAGGCTCCCAGAGGCTCCCTGGCAGCTCGGCATAAGCGAACATCGCTCCAAGCATGGCCCGAACTCTCGGCGGCTCTTCAAGGGCAACCTCGCGAAGTTCACGCAACCGATCCATCTGGAGTTGCTCTTGAAGCAAGTATCTGAGCCTCCGATAGCTTTCCGTCGCGCTGGTTTCGGCGGACTTTCCTCGTTCCCTGATGAATTCGAGAAGTGCCCCTTCTAGCGATGGGAGTGGATGCGGTCTTGATCCGCGACGTAGCCGCAATCGAGCAACCCCTGTATTCTTTGGCTTATTGCTTGTAAACGCCACGAGTTGCGGTCTAGCGGGCATTTGGGTACTGAGTCCCAAAAGGTTCGCTGCTGACGCTCCGGTCGGCCTGGTCTTGCCTTCAAGCGTCTTCATTGCGATAGCCATGTAAGACGGCCTACTCTTCCCAAGGAGGGTGTCTTTGGGCGCGTAATACAGGCCCTTGCCCACTCGGATGAGAACTCCTTGCTTGGCTAGTCTTGCGAGTGCTTTGGTTGCGGCGGCGGGTGTCGTCCCCTTGAGATCCTCGGCTCTGAGCAAAGAATTGGAAGACAACTTGGCCTGGCGCAATGCGAGTTCGGTCGCTGTACGCTTCGGACGCTCCTTGGATTTCAGTTTGCTCATGGCTTTATTATGCCATTATCAGTTCAATCTGTCCCGCTAATAAGCACAATAAACTAGACGTTATCATCCGAACCGATGTCTGGTGACTGCTCTCGGAACCTCTTCAACAGTGTGTTCGGACGTTCGAACACACCTTATCGAAACTCTTTGAAAACTGCTTCAAACTCTGCAAAATTCTTGGGGTGGGCGAGGTAAGCAGAAGGGAATGGAGTGGCACTGTCAAGCGACCAAACACCGAGACCTTCCAACCACCAAAATACTAGCTTGTCAGTGAAAAGCCTTCCGCCCATGCTACCAACTCCTTATCCACCTCTTTCTATTCCTCTTCTTCACGCAAAGCAATTTTCCAAGTTGACAAAAACATATAACAATGCCGAATATCATGTGCCAAAAAATTCCCCATCAATCCAGCGCTCATGCCTGTCAACCATATGCCCATCAAAATCAAAATTTAGAAATTTTTTGAACCTAAAGTGTCCAAAGTGCCCATCACCCAGCTACGAGGGGCATAATGGGCACCCCCTCTCCAACATCCCCATCCTCCAAACTGTCCCACCCGTAACATCAGTCGCCTTCGGCACACGCTCAAAAATCAAAATGCACCAACAGCGACCATCGTAACTACTCAGTCCCCAAAATGGAACCAACCCAATTGTCAACCAACCCAATTGACTAAGAGTGAGTGTCCTGGGGTAACGACTTATTGGCAGGATCAATCTTCGAAAGAATGTCCTCCATAAGTGCCTGATGTCGTTCTAACCGTAAAAGAATCTCCTTAATCTCGGTTTCCGCCTTGACATTAATTTCAAAATCATTCTCGGCTCTAAGTTCAGCGTGCCGTGACTGCAGGTTCTGCCCCACCATGATAAGCGGCATGAGCAAAATCTGAATGACATTACTAATCAGCAAATAAGCAACAAACGCAGGAAACGGATCAAATGATTTCCAACCCAACGCAGGAACCATCGTGGCCAAAATGTTGTAGCCCGTCCAAAGAATGGTCCAGCCCAGAATAATAAGAAAGAACTGAGGCGAGCCAATATGACTGGTGACTTTGAGTGCAAAGACTTCAAGCCGAGAAAGTCGTTCACTATGAGTCTGATTTACGTTCGTTACCGGACGCACCTCAGAGAGAACTTCTTCACGAGTTCGGTGTACAACAGCATGTCTCGGGTGGGGCTGACGGCTCATGTCGTCAAATTACCCCGAAACACCCGCCTACGAAACCAAGAACTTAAATGTGAATAATCCAGCCTTTCGACTCTTCACCAGTTGCCGCAGCAGGATGCGTGAGATATCGTATTTGATGGACAGGAATAAAATAGTCCATCCCATTTTTGGCGTGCACCTCAACCACGTCACCAAAGACCTTGACCGCATCGGTGAACTCCATTTCTGGCACACCTTCACCGACCAGCTTAAACTGAGCCGTATGATGGTGTTCATGTTCTCGTCGCTGAATTCGAGCAATGTAATCTGCGGTTGGATGAATCATCGTCTCTTAATCGTATCACGCAAACCGAAAAATTGAACACGAACCGTCAAGTTTCCGCTATTCTAAACAAAACTTCTCCTCGGTTCGAAACTCATGACCATCTCTCGGCAAACAATTACCGTTTTGACGCTACTTCTCTTAGTGGGATATGCGGTGATGGGCCTTGAACAAACCGCCAATCGAGAAACTTTGCCGAACAAAGTCACCGTAACTTACTGGTCCGGCTGGACAGGTGACGAAGCAGAAACACAAAGAAAAGTCATCCGTGACTTCAACAACTCACAAGACAAGATCTTCGTGAAATTCCTGAGCATCTCAGGCCTTCGCAGTAAGGCTTTGCTTTCAATTAACGGAGGAATGCCACCTGACATCTTCCATACAGAAGAGACTGACATCGCCAGCTTCGCCGAGTTCGCAGGGATGAGTCAGGCCCGAGGCGCCGAGCAGTTCCTTCAGCGCGATCAGCGTGCAGAAGAAACTGACATCGCCAGCTTCGCCGATGCAAACGCCTTGGAAGATTTGTTGCCGATGGCGACACGAGATGGCATCAAGCGGAGCGACTACATTCCCATTTACTGGGACTTACTTTCCTATGACGGAAAACTGTGCGGCATGCCCATGACTCCCGTGAGTACCGCCATGCACTACAACCGGAAGTTCCTACCGCCGAACGTTCAAAACGCCTCACAAGCACCGAAGACAATCGAAGAACTTGACGCACTAGTGGACAAAATTTCGAAAAAACGACCCGATGGGTCACTTGAGTTAGCAGGGTTCTTACCCGGTGAACCCGGCTGGTGGAAGTGGGCATGGGGTTACTTCTTTGGTGGACGCCTTTACGATGAGAAAACACAGAAACTCACGATAAACTCACCCGAAAACATCCGAGCCTTCGACTGGGTGGGTTCATACGCCAAACGATTTGGTGTGAGCCAAGTACAAACCTTTCAAAGCGGTTTTGGTAATTTCGCATCTCCGCAAAATGCCTTCATGGGTAACAAAGTTGCCAGCGTTTTGCAAGGTGTTTGGATGGCAAATTTCATTCACCTGTTCAATCCCAAAATGGACTGGTTCGCCGCACCCTTTCCAATTCCCAGTGATCGTCCCGATCTCGAAGGCGCGAATGTGGTCGGTATCGACGCAATACTCATTCCGAAAGGAGCAAAACATGTCGATGCTGCCTGGGAGTTTATTCGATACCAACAAACTCAAAAGGCTATGGAGAAACTATGTGCAGGTCAGTCAAAGCACTCACCTCTCGCCAAAGTTTCCGAAGAGTTTTTTCAGCTTCATTCAAATAAAGAAATTCGACTGTTCGATCGTTTAGCCAGGTCAAAAAATCCTATCACCGCTCCAAAACTTGGGATTTGGCCTCAAGTGGCGGATGAATTGAGCAACGCCTTAACCGAAATCAATTTAGGAAAAAAATCTTCCAGTCAAGCCTTGACTGAGGTGCAAAATCGAATGCAACCACTACTGGACAAGTACCTGATTTATGTAGGTAAAAAGAAGCCATGAAGATTCCGTCTTCCACCTGGTCATTGCTTTCGGTTGCCGTCATTGCCTACGCTGCCGTTGCGCTTGAGCGAGCGGCAGACCGCCAAGACCAGACAGACCGTATCACCATCACCTACTGGGAAAAATGGACGGGCTCGGAAGCCAACGAAATGAGAAAGATTGTCGACTGGTACAACCAATCGCAATCTAAAGTAAGGGTGAAGTTTCTCTCCACCGCCAACGTCGATAACAAAACCCGGCTTGCCGCATCCGGCGGTTCACCTCCCGATATTGCCGGATTATGGGAACACAATGTCTCCTCGTTTGCCGATGCCAACGCACTCGTTGACCTCACTCCCTTTGCAACCGCAGATGGCATAAAGCAAAGCCAATACATCGACAACTACTGGCAAATGTTCAGCTATGGAGGCAAGTTGTGCGCGCTACCGACCACTCCTTCCAGCACGTCCATGCACTACAACCGCAAGTTCATGCCAGCGACTATGCAGTCACCAGAAACAGCTCCAAAAACGTTGGAAGAACTGGACGCATTGGTAGACAAAATCAGTCTCAAGAAAAAGGATGGCTCCATCCAACTAGCTGGATTCCTGCCTGGAGAACCAGGATGGTGGTCGTGGGGTTGGGGATACCTGTTCGGTGGCAAACTGTACGATGAAAAGACCCAAAAGCTCACGATGAACTGCCCCGAAAACATCGCCGCCCTAACCTGGGTAAAGAGCTACACCGACCGGTTTGGTCAACGAGAAACTCAATCTTTCCAAAGTAGCTTCGGAAACTTCTCCTCACCACAAGCAGCATTCTTTTCAAACAAAGTCGCCAGCGTCATCCAAGGCGTATGGCTTGCAAACTACATCCACGACTTTGCGAGAGAAATGGACTGGTACGCCGCCCCAATTCCTCACCCTGCCTCCCGCCCAGACTTAGCAGGCACAAACTTTCTCGGCTGCGACGTCATGATCATCCCAAAGGGATCTAAACACCCTAAAGAAGCATGGGACTTCATCAAGTTTGTTCAACGCCAAGACGTAATGGAAACTATCTGCGCGGCACATGGAAAGAACAGCCCACTGACTCAGGTATCGGACCAATTTTTCCAGAAGCACATGAACAAAGAGATTCGACTCTTTGATCGCCTCGCTCGAGAAAAGAATGCAGTGCGCGTCGCCAAAATCGGCATGTTTCCTCAAATTCAAACTGAATTCAACAATGCGGTTCAAGTCGTAAACCTGGGGGAGAAAACTCCCAAGGAAGCACTCAACGAAGCACAAGCTCGGATGGAGCCGCTAGTCGAAAAATATCTTCGCTACATGGGGCTCAAGCAATGAAATCACCACGCACGCACTTCCGAAAAGTTGAGTCAATCAATGGCTACCTTTTCGCACTTCCCTACATCTTTGGGTTTTTGGCGCTGACCGCCTATCCGGTGCTGTACTCCTTCTACCTCAGTTTCACCAACTATTCGGTACTGAAGTCCCCGCAATGGGTCGGAATAGAAAACTACCGCGAACTGTTTACCGACGACGTGTTCCACACTGCGATTAAAAACACCTTTATTTACATGCTCACTGCCGTACCGCTCGGTACCGTGATGGCAATCCTGCTCGCACTTTTATTGAATACCAAAGTAAGAGGAATGGCGTTTTATCGCACTCTCTTTTTCATTCCTTCATTGGTTCCTCTGATTGCTACTGCCATGCTTTGGATGTGGGTTTTCAACGGCGAATATGGACTCTTGAACGACGGACTCCGCAGAATTGGCGTCACGGCTCCCAACTGGATGGGTGACCCCGCTTGGGCGAAGTGGACCTTGGTAATCATGGCGGTTTGGGGAACTGGCAACGCGATGGTGATTTACCTTGCCGGGCTTCAAGACATTCCCCAAAACCTGTACGAAGCGGCTGACCTAGATGGAGCTTCGCCGTGGAAGAAGACCAAGGCGGTCACCCTGCCAATGCTCTCCCCAGTAATTATGTTCAACGGAATTATGGGGATGATCGGCGGACTACAACAATTCGCCCTTCCCTACGTGATGTTCCCCGGAGGAGCCCCCGCACGATCCACACTCTTTGTTTCAATGTATCTCTTCGACAATGCATTCAACAACCAACGCATGGGGTTTGCGAGTGCGATTGGGTGGGTGATGTTTATCATCACCCTCATCTTGACTCTCACCGCGCTGAAGGTAAGCGACAAATTTGTAGTCTATGACCGGAGCTAACTACAGCGAATAATCCGCAAGAAGGAAGGACGATGAAAAGGAAAAAGACCCTCATAATAGCAATCACTCACATGGCACTTGTCGCCCTGTCCGTGATGTTCATTCTGCCGCTTTTGTGGATGCTTAGCACCTCACTAAAGCCGATCGAAGAAACCATGCGCAATCCCCCCGTTTGGATTCCAAGCGTGATTAAGTGGGGAAACTTTCCCGACGCGATTCGCTACGGCGAGCGGGAACTTGGTTACATTCCCTTTTTGGTATACGCCCGAAATACATTCTTACTCGCGATACTAACTGTAACTGGATCGGTATTAAGCAACGCGCTCGTTGGATATTCTTTTGCAAGGCTCAAGTGGCCAGGGCGTGACTTCTTCTTCGCCGTCACCCTAGCAACCATGATGATTCCTTTCCCCGTAATCATGGTTCCAGTATTTGCGTTGTTTAAGCAACTAGGATGGGTTGGAACTTTTCGCCCCCTTTGGGTTCCAGCGTTCTTCGGAAGCGCATTCTTTATCTTTTTGTTGCGCCAATTCTTCCGCACCATTCCAATGGAACTAAGCGAAGCAGCGAAGTTAGACGGTTGTAGTGAATTCAGGATTTTTTCTGACATCATAGTTCCGCTTGCAAAGCCAGCGCTCGCCACCGTGGCCCTCTTCACATTTATGGGAACATGGAACGACTTTATGGGACCACTAATCTATCTGGTAGACCAAAACACCTTTACTCTCGCATTGGGATTACAAGCCTATCAAAGCCAACATGGTGGCACACAATGGAACCTTTTAATGGCGGCATCAATCGTGGTAATCGCACCGGTGATTGTTGTGTTCTTTTTTGCCCAAAAGACATTCATCCAGGGCATTGCAACCAGCGGCGGCAAATAATTTTGGACGGTCAAGGCAGGTTTTCGATAATGCGGGAAATCTGCTTTCGTCCCATGTCCGCTTCTATCGCCTGGTCCACTTGATACAGTCCGATTTGGCAAACAATTGACTGATGTAGCTGAGCGGCAAATGCTTCGTTTTCAACCGCAAATCCTGACAGCGATGCACCCGCACCCGAAGCAAAAACTGCTACTTTCCGGTCTGCAACAATCTGAAGCATTTCAATGTCAAACGCCTCTTCGGGAACCATGACATGGTTTTTAGCCAACGTAGGCGACGAACTCATCACGAAGGCACCTGTAAAATGATCCTTCAAGAGTTCCGCGTAGTAAGGGCTACAAATTGCCACTGCAGAGTCATAATCATCGAGCGCACGAGTAGCAAACGAAAGGAGTTGCTCCTCAGTTTGAGTGAGGACGATGGCGGCAGGTTCGGCTGGCTGCATCGCCATGGCAAGTTGCTTCAATGCAACTGATTTATCCGCTGCAAACTGCTTCTCAAAGCGAGCTATCAATTTTTGAGGATCAATCGGCACATAACTCTTCTTGCGGGAATCGTTTTGCAGGACGGCTCCCTTTTTCAGCAAACTTTCGAGCGCCTTGTAAACGTTAGCGGTTGGCTTAGAGATCCCTTGGGAAACACGATAGCCTGTCGAAGGACTTTCGGAAATTAGAAACCGATAAACCTCCGCTTCCAACTGATTGAATCCTAGTTGGGACAGGACATCCGCGACCTTATTGACAGCCATACGAATATTTTACGACAATTTAGTTGTCTGCGCTACTATCAAATCTCTCGATCTCATCCACACGCACAACGAGTGCAGTGGCGTTATCGCTTCCACCGCCGACAAGTGCTTGACCAACTAGCTTCCACGCCGCGTTGCCTGGACCGTTAGCGTGCAGGATTGAATGGATTTCAGAATCTCCAACATGATTCAAAATTCCGTCAGAGCACAAGAAGTACGTATCGCCTTCTTGAATGCTAAACGTAAAGACATCACACATAACATGTTCATCCACACCTACCGCTCGTGTCAAAACGTGTTTTTGTGGGTGAATGGCTGCCTGTTCAGGTGTAAGTAAACCGTTCTTTACCATTTCATCCATATAAGTGTGATCATCTGTAAGTTGTTTTAGTTCTTCCCCTCGAAGACGGTAGAGTCTGGAGTCGCCAACTTGCACCGCATAGCCTTGGTCCTGCACCAACACTAAGGCAGTAAAAGTCGTACCCATTCCCCGCCGGTTGGGTACGGATTGTCCTACAAGAAATACGTACCGATTGGCAGCATTAAGTGCCGCCACCAAGGCTTCCTGAATTTCTGTAGCAGGGTGACTAAGATAGACATCAATAAAGGTCTTTGCGGCGAGTTCCGAAGCAATTTGCCCGGCAGCGTGTCCACCCATACCGTCGCATACGATAAATACTTGACCACGAGTCGCCAATACAGCAGGTTCGGAAGGAATAAGGAATTCAAATTTATCTTCGTTATTTTCACGCACTCTGCCGAGATCAGTTTTTGCTCCGATGGAAACCTTACAGTTTGCCAACAACGGTACGGTCGGTAATAATTCCCCTGCGGCGTATTCGGCGGTGGTGTCTTCCATAAATTCTCCGTGACAGTCCATCAATCTTACTGCAGAATCTTGCAGAACCGCCCCTGAAATTGGGGCGGTATAAATTGTTCGTCCATCTGCACTTACTTCTTCCCTAGTTGCCGATCAATAAATTCATACGCGGCTTTCGCTTTGTCAGCAACAATCATCAAGTGCTCGCAAGGATCAGACTCCTCATACATAAATTTTGCCCAGTCTTTTCCTTGATTCCTGATTTTTTGAATTCCACCAGCGAGCATCATCATTTCTTGTTTGCCTACTGCAACATAGGTCGGTATTTGGTCCATGGAAGGCGACAATAGTTGGGTAGCGGGAGCAAATAGAGCAACCGCATCTGGCTTCCGATCCAGTCCCTCATTAGCGCCACTGGTAACATTGGTTGCCAGAGACTTGCCAGCATAGGTTGCAGCAACACCTCCACCCATGCTATGCCCCAAAAGAATCAATCGACCGACTTTTATCTCGTGAGCTTCTAGCCACAAAAGGCAGTCACGGACGGCTCGCCCTGTCGAATCAGGCGACATGAAAATCCACCCTCGCTTGGTTGCCTCGCTCGCACAGATACCTGCGCCGTAGGACTTAAGAAACATTGCTGGCGAGCCACCCGCTCCATGGAGAGCAACAACTACGGTTGCGTTCTTAGAATCAAACCCTCGTGGCCATCGCAAATGAAATCTTGTGGGACCTTGTTCGCCATACCAAAGACTGGCTGGCTTAGATCGAGAATCATTGAGTTTGCTTCTCGGCTCGCCTGCTCGAATAAACGCCTTCCACTCTTCATTCAAGTTCTCTTCAAACTCAGGGGTTTCACCTTTCGTGTAAGTTTTAAGGCGCCGCATCCACGCGCGTACATCTAAGTTTTCAGACTTCCTCGCCTTGTCTAAAAGCACGTACAAACTTGGTACCTGAGTGACGAGTTTGATCTGGCGGTTAGTTTCTCGCGTCATTTCGTCTGCCATGCGGTTTAGGCGGTTCTCCTTTTCCCGAGCGGTTTCAACTTTCGTAGGCGCAGGCAAGGGATAAAGAAAGACGTTGTTGACTTCTGGCTTTTCTTCTGCATCGATGAGGAGTGCCTTTGTACGGAAACGCTGGTTCTGAATCTGGCTTGGTTTTGTGCCTAGAGCCAAAAGTGCTTGATCAAGTTCAATTGCGACCTGTCGATTATTCCCAGAAAAAAATCCTGTCACCGAACGAGAAATACTAGCAACCGCCACCTCTCGCTTTTTGACATCTCGTTGCTTCATCCAAAGCCGATCGAGTTCAATAAGTCGTTGGCTCAAATCCAGACGGTCAGGGGCGAAGTATTGTCCACCCACCAACATCAACAGCGACGTGGTTAACATTCCTTCATTATATAAAATTCTTGTTCCTAAGCTGGCAAATTAACCACCGTCCCCCAAACTACATACAGGCAGAATAGCAAGTTCATTCGTCACAATAGAGACACACTAACAAAAGTGAAGATCGCCCCAAAATGAGATGATTTTCGCTTCAGGCTTAGAAACGAGAGGACGAAGAGGTTTTCTCGGGTTTCAAACCCAAAATATAGGCTCCGACACAAAAGGTAATCAATTTGAGTTACGCACCTGAATCTAATCGACGACTTGAACAAATCATCGTCGCCCTCTTCATCGCAGCGCCACCCCTTGGTGGTCTTATGGTGCTGTCCAAGGCACTATCAAACTCCGCCAAATTCTGGGAAACGGTTGCCTGGCTAGCCTACCTAGTAGTTTTAGTCGGCGTGCATATTAAGTTTATTCGACCAATTTTCCGTCGCTATCCTTGGGTTGCACCGTACGGCGAGATACTGCAACGAGCGGAGAAGCTAAAAGCAAAGCACCCTAAACTGGTGCGAAAAGCCATTCTTCGTCGGATTCTGCGTTCTACCTACCGATTAGGTTATTTCATTCTTCTCTTGCCCTTCTTCATTGGAATGTACAGGATTCATGCTCACCACTTTGTTTGGTTTGTCACGGGTTGGGTAGTTGCTGGATTTGGAATTACGATTGGATACCACCGATGCGGAACTCACCCAAGCTTTAAGGTGCATCCTATT
>JAPLCS010000251.1 GCA_026392145.1 Fimbriimonadales bacterium
GAATGCAGCTTGCCCAAGATCGGCGACGAAGTAATCATTTTTGAGAAGAACTTGGTTCATTTCTTTTGTTTCCTTTATCCTTTGCGGTTGGGAACAAAAAAGCTCACAACCGTTTTTCGATCGTGAGCGCCGTTTCTTCTGCACGAACAAAAAAGTTCGTCGGACCAAGCCTCATCCTCTGTCGGATTCCTAAGTGGAACCATTGCTGGGGACTGCATCGCTCCTTGGTCAGTACTACAATTATGACAAGTACCTAGGCAATTCCGTAGGAATCAAGGTCAATTCTTTCACATAAAGTTGAAAGTTCCTGCAGAATCACTTTCAATCTGCGTAGAATAACATAAAGAGATGAGTGCAACCACCACTGCCCAAGCGACGAAAATTCGACTTACGATTTTGCGACAAGACGGTGCCGGAAAAGAGCAACGATGGGACACCTTCGAAATCCCTTACGTTGACAAAATTAACGTTATCTCAGCACTCATTGAAATCCAAAAGAATCCGAAGACCGTTGAAGGCAAAGACGTCCGCCCAGTAACTTATGAAGCTGCTTGCCTTGAGGAAGTGTGCGGAAGTTGCACCATGAACATCAACGGTGGCATTCGCCAAGCGTGTACAGCCCTCATAGAAGAAGTAGGCGTCCTCAACGGGGATACATTCGAAGTCAAACTCGAACCCATGAAGAAGTTCCCTCTCATCAGAGACCTCATGGTTGACCGAAGCAAGATGTTTGAGAACCTTAAAAAAGTTCAAGCCTGGGTACCTATCGATGGTTCCTTCGACCTTGGAATGGCAGAGAAACAAGATGACAATGTTCGAATGCTCCGCTACTCCCTCTCAAGGTGTATGACCTGCGGTTGCTGCATGGAAGCCTGTCCTCAAGTCAACGAAAAATCTCCTTTTGTGGGTCCAGCCGCCCTCGGTCAAGCCCTCCTCTTCAGCCTCCACCCAGTTGGAAATACTCTCGACTCCGAGAGATACCAATTCCTCACATCCGATGAAGGAATCAGCGGTTGTGGTAACGCTCAAAACTGCGTTAAAGTCTGTCCAAAAGGTGTTCCGCTCACCCGAGCCATTGCGCAACTCAACCGGGATACCACAGTACACAAGGTCAAGTCATTCTTCGGAATCGCTTGATTCACGTTCTCAAATCATCCGTATCCGTGAACAAATTCCATTTGTTCACGGTTTTTAGTTAATCAAGCTAGTTCGTTCACACATTTTCGAAAATTAAATTCGGTATGAGCTATATTTACCGAAGTGAAGATAAGAAGTTCTGTTGGCTCTGACATTTCAGCAGGTCTTGTCGTTTTCTTAGTTGCCCTTCCCCTATGCTTGGGCATCGCAAGTGCGAGCGGGGTGCCCCCAATCTTTGGACTTGTAGCGGGGGCAATAGGTGGCATAGTCACAGGGGCTATTTCGCGATCACCAATTAGCGTCTCCGGCCCCGCCGCTGGACTGGTGGCAATCATCCTAACTGCTCTCGCCCAGCTGAACAACAACTTTGCCGCCCTTCAACTCGCAATCGTTCTTGCTGGCGCTATCCAGATCATCCTGGGATTTCTTAGACTGGGTTCACTCGCTAACTTCATTCCCAATTCCGTGATAAAAGGCATGCTCGCTGGGATAGGGGTCGTCATTATCCTCAAGCAGATTCCCCACGCACTCGGTTGGGACAAGGACTATGAAGGAGACTTCGAATTCTTAAGCCGGTTCGGAAGCACATTCGTCGACATTGGAAAGGCCGTAGCTTCTGCAAATCCAGGGGCTATTTTAATCTTCGTTGTTGGATCGGCAATCATTTTGTTTTGGGACTCAAAACGAATGAAGGCTCTTGCCTTCACAAAATTTGTTCCCGGTGCTCTCATCGCCGTCGTCGCTGGAGTTTTGCTGAACGAGCTCTTCAAAACACTCACGATTACACCAAGTCTTGCACTTTCGGCTGAAGACAACCACCTAGTAAAAATTCCCACTTACCAAGAACTTGTCCAATCTTTCTCCCTTCCCGATTGGTCAGCCATTAACAACAAAACGGTTTGGGTGACAGCTTTCACTATCGCAATCGTTGCAAGTATTGAAACACTTCTTTCCATCGATGCCGCGGACAAACTTGACACTCAGCGACGAGTCACTCCTCCCAACAGAGAACTTGTTGCACAAGGAATCGGCAATACCCTTTGTGGCGTGCTTGGAGGATTACCAGTCACTTCAGTGGTTGTGCGTACATCTGCAAATGCGTATGCTGGCGCGACTTCAAAAGTTTCAACCATCTCTCACGGCTTCCTGCTCGTAATTGCGGCAACCCTTGGTGCGGCATTCCTCAACAAAATTCCGCTCGCAGTGCTAGCATCAGTCCTCATCCTAGTTGGATACAAACTCGCCAAGCCATCCGACATCAAAAAAGTGTATGAGTCTGGTTTAGACCAATTCGTGCCCTTTATCGTAACCCTGCTCGGAGTCGTATTCACCGACCTTCTCAAAGGCGTAATTGTAGGATTTTTCCTTGGAATCTTCTTCATCATTCGTGCGAATCACCATCGCTCATTCACACTCGTGAGTGATGACAACAACTACTTACTCCGCTTCAACAAAGACATCACGTTCACAAGTAAAGCAAATCTCACCACACTGCTTGACTCCATCCCAGACAACTCAAACCTCGTTGTAAGTGGTGTCAAATCTGACTTCATCGACTCAGACATCTTGGATATTCTCCATGACTTTGTTGAGAGCAGCAAATACCGAGGAATCACCACCCAACTACAACAAATTGACGGCAAAACGTGGAGCAAAAAAATGGAGCCACGTTCTTAACATTTTCAAGAGAGGAATACTATGGAAGACTACAAAAGACTACTGCTAGCAAACAAAGCTTGGGTTCAAGACAAACTCAGCGTGTCCTCTGACTATTTCGAGAAATTAGCGGCAGATCAGCAGCCAGAATTTTTATGGATTGGCTGTGCAGACAGTCGAGTACCGGCAGAAGAAATCACTGGAACTCAGCCAGGACAACTGTTTGTTCATCGCAACGTGGCCAATCTAGTGGTCCACACTGACTTCAACATGCTGAGCGTTCTTCAATACGCCGTCGAAGCACTCAAAGTCAAACACATCATCGTCTGCGGTCACTACGGATGCGGTGGTGTGTTCAATGCCATGACCAGAAAAGACCTCGGTCTTATCAATAAGTGGTTGAGGCACATCAAAGATGTATGTCGAATGCATGAACGCGAACTCGCCTCAATCGCTGACGACCGAGAAAGATTCGACAGAGTGGTGGAACTCAATGTCCGCGAACAAGTGATGAACCTGGCCGAAACCTCCATCGTGCAAAAAAGTTGGAGAGACGGCAGTGGAATTAAAATTCACGGGTGGGTCTACGATCTCCGCACCGGGTATCTCAAAGAAATTGCACTTATGGATGCTGGTAGCGTTCTAGATACCATTTACAAGTACGATTACGAACTAGAATAGTAGTCGAATTGAAAGATATTCATTGGAAAGTTGAACCCAGGACCTCCCAACCACAGAAATTCATGTTTCTCGTGGCAATCATTATTGGTTCGTTACCAATTTCCTATCTGGTGACTCACTCAGTAGTTCTCACCCTGCTGGCCCCGGCGTGCATCATTGCAAGCACCTCGGAATTTTTACTCGGCAAAAAATTTTCATTAACGTCCGAATCAGCCTCGGCTGGACTGTCCACCATGAAGTGGTCGGAAATCAAATTAGTTCAAATCAATGAATCTAACATCAATCTTTCACCTTTTTCACAAGAGTCTCGCCTTGACGCTGTGCGAGGAGTCAAACTATCACTTCAAAACGTCAATCGTGAAGAAGTGTTAAACTTCATCAGATTTCAAGTGGGGCAAGATGTTCGATTTTTGGGAGAATGAACTTTCAGAAGAAAAAACACAGGAGCTACTAGATAAGTGCGCAGACGAAGTCCGAAAGCGCCAGCTAGAAGCCCCGGTGATTCTCTTTTTGGAGATGCACAAACCGCTGTCGAACGTGATGGCTCACCTTGGAGTGACATCCGCACCATTTTTAGTGCCACTTTTTGGCTTTGATTTCGTCAATGAATACAGTGCACTATTAAAAAAGCGGGATAATGTCGAAGCACTTATAACAATGCTTGAAGAACCAAGGAAAGAGTTAACGGTTAACAAGCCGGTCTTAGAGGAAGTATGCCAGTAGAAAAAGTAGGTTGGTGGAGTAACAATATTCCACAGTTGGGAGAGCAGTATTGGGACACCGGCTGGTTCGGTCTTCTCTTCACGCTCACGTTTGTTATCTTCATCGTCTTTAACGTAAGTCGAGCACGAAAAACCGATTTGTTCATTCGACGAGTCGCCGGCTTGAATGCCATTGAGGAAGCAGTCGGACGAGCCACCGAAATGGGTAAACCAGTCCTCATGGTTCCCGGTCTTTCAGATCCGGTAAACGCTTACGCGGTGCAAGCCATCAACATCTGTGCCCACGTCACCCGGATTGCTGCTAAGTTCTCCAACCCCATCATTCTATGTGCCTACTCGGCATCAATGTACACTCTGGCGCAAGAAGTCATTCGAGACACCTACCAGTCAGAAGGCGTACCCGAAAGATACGATCTCGACTCAGTCCGGTACATCTCAGATCGTCAATTCGCATTCGCAGCGGGTGTGTCTGGTCTGATTCTTCGTGAGCAAACAGCCGCCACTTTCTTCCTCGGCGAGTTCTACGCAGAATCGCTAATCTTCGCCGAAACGGCGAACAGCATCGGGGCAATTCAAGTTGCATCCTCAACCGAAGCAACTCAAACCCCATTCTTCATCGCTGCCTGCGACTACGTTCTCATTGGTGACGAATTTTACGCCGCCTCTGCCTACCTCACTCGCGAACCCGTCATGGTGGGAAGCCTGGTGGGTCAAGACTGGGCAAAAATGACTGCCATTGCCTTCATTCTCATGGGTGTAGCGTCGCAAAGCATCTTTGTGTCAAGCAAGGCAAAACTCACCGAAAAAGCGTTCCTAGCCGCTGGCGGGAACAAACTTTCCAAAGAACAATCTGCCGATTTCAAAGATAAATTCAAGGCAGAAACCAAGACAGCGAAAGAAGAGGAAACCAAACTCTTCAATATCCAAAAGTTCTTCAAGCCAGGACCACCTCCTGAAGACCTAGACATGCAACGAGAAAAACTTCCTCAAGAGCCAGAAGCGGCACCAGGTGCGGCAGGAGCAAATCAATGAAACCATCAGATTTCAGCATTTGGTCCCTCGACCCCACAAAGGGAACCGTTTTCTATCACGTTATTTTTGCAATCGTAATTGGCTTTGCAATCTTCTTCGCATTGATGAATGCCCCGACCCAAGTGCGCAGACCCCTTACGTGGTTCCTGACGTTGCTAAGTGGAGGCGTATTTGTGGTTGCAGCCTACTGGCCCAAACCCATCAACTTCGATGCTAAAACTCAAAAGCCACTCAATGCAATTGAATCCGGCTCAGTTTTCCTAGCCGACACGAACAACGTTGTTGGATCATTCACACAAATCCTGGCAGCATTCATGCTCGGACTTGGAATCTTCAGTTTGTTGAGAATCCACCTCGGCAAAATTGCAAAGAAAAAGACCGACTGGGGTTTCAGCATTGTCCTCCTCGTCTCAATGGTCTCCATGATCACCTTTGGTTACTGGGACTACACCACCCGACAAGCCAACAAGTTGGTTGACTACGATGTTCAATCCAACTGGAAGTTGGAAAACATGGGTCGAGACTTCCTCTTCGACAAATTGCTTCAGCAAATGGATGCCGCGATGTTTTCTATCATCGCATTCTTCATTCTCTCCGCAGCATATCGAGCCTTCAGAGCCCGATCAGTCGAAGCGACCATCCTGCTCGGAACAGCGCTGATTGTCATCCTCAGTCTTATGGGAATCGTCTCAGCCTACTGGGACGGAGCAGTCACTTCTCTCGCAGGAGATTCAGCCAACAAAGATCTCATCCTCAACTTCAAAATCACCGAAATTTCAAACTGGCTCAGAAATACCTTCCAAACTCCAGCAATCACAGGCATCAGGTTTGGAATAGGTTTAGGCACGCTTTCAATGGCAATCCGAATCTGGCTTGGGCTTGAAAAAGGAGGCAAATAATGAAAACCAAAGGAATTCCAAAATTTGTGATTTATCTACTGCTGATAATTTTCACTTCAGTACCTCTGTTCTTTTCAATCCCCGTTCCAGGACAGCCAGTAGATGCCTCTGCTGACGCGTTCAAAGCACTCATGAACCTGAAAGAAGGTGACGAAGTGCTCCTAGCAAGCGACTGGACAGGTTCCACGCGAGGAGAAAGCATGGCTAACATGAAGTCCATTCTCAGAATCCTCATGCGAAAGCGAGCAAAGGTAGCAATCTGGTCCACCGCTGATCCGCAGGCTCCCCGAGTGGCGCAAGACGTTATGGCGGAAGTAGCAAAGGAACACGTCGAAGTCGATAAACAGCCGGCGTACAAGCGATGGGACGACTGGATTATCGCTGGATATTATCCAAATGCTGACGTAGCAATCAACGCGGTGGCGAAAGACATCCGAAATGCTTTCTCAACCCGCAAGGAAACCAATCCCGAAGGAAAGCTAAAGTCAATTTTCGAATCACCCGTGATGAAGAACATCAAAACCGTGAGCGATTTTGACCTCATTATTGATGTAACAGCATCGAAAACAAGCGACTTCCACGTCCAATTCCTTTCAGCTCAAAAAGTTCCGCTCCTCTTCGCTGTCACCGGAGTCATGGTTCCAGAGACACAAGTGTTCTACAACTCAGGTCAGTGCGTTGGATTCCTGGGTGGGCTAAAAGGAGTCTTTGACCTAGAGCAAATGATGGAAAATGGGCTCAACATCAAAGGGGCAGACGGCAAGGTACTTACCGGCAACTCCAAGGTAACAGATGAGATTCCTGGATTCAAAGGAATGAGCAACAAGGGGAGCGGTACCAAATACTATCCAACCCTTCACTTCGCCCTCCTCCTCATGATTGTCCTCATCATCATCGGAAACGTCGAAATGTTCAAAGCAAAGAAAGGAGCACAAAAATGAGCTACGATCTCATCGCAAAAGGTGCAGGCGTCATCGTCACCGTAGGTCTGTTTAGCGTTCTTTATAAAGAGAATAAGTTCTATCGATTCTGTGAGCACGTCTTCTTGGGTCTTGCATCAGGGTGGGCGGCAGTAGCTGTATGGACAGAAGCGCTCAGAAATCTCTGGTGGGACAAAATGGTCGGGACAATTGATGAAAGCGGCAAAGCTGCTTCAACTGGTCAGTGGCTTTATGCGTTCCTGGTTCCAATTGGAGCTATGAGCTACATGGTGTTCCACAAAAAGCACAACTGGATGAGCCGAATCCCACTCGGAATCGTCCTCGGTGTATGGTCAGGTCAACAAATCCAAGCGTACTTTGACACATTCGGTCCGCAGGTCCGAGCAGGGATGAAGCCAATCCTGCCTACCACGTTTGACTCGCTCATTGTGCCAACCAACCAAGCGCCAGAAATCGTAACCGCGAATGTTTAC
>JAPLCS010000387.1 GCA_026392145.1 Fimbriimonadales bacterium
TGATGGGTATCGAGTCGCACAGATGGATGAGAAGGGCAAGATTGAACGCACCATGGAAATGCTACTCAAGGTTGTGGAGAATGATCCGACCAATCCCTTCCAATTATTTAATCTTGCAAACACCTACTTTGTAGCTAAAGACTATGAGAATGCAGCTCTCTATGCAAAGCGTGCAATTGATCATCTCCCACCATCAGGTGCTGAATATGGTTCGGCATGCTACCAAGTTTGGGCAGTAAGTCTTGATGTCAGTGGTAAGCACGAAGAAGCACTTGCTGCTTGTAGAAAGTGTGATAGCACTCCCTATGCATCGTTGGTGAATGACTACCTCAAGGCAACTGCTTTAATGAATTTGGGACGAACTGAAGAAGCGTACATTGCGATTCAGGATTGCTTGTCCAAAGAATGGCCGTCTGGATTGGTTGGAGATAAGGGAATTGCCGACTTTAGACGTTATGGTATTCATGCTCAGATACTCGGCGCACTAGGAAGGTACGAGGAGTCGTTGGCTGCTTTTGAAGACGTTCTGGAAAGATTGCCAGACTATCCTTCTTCTTTGTTGGGTCGAGCGATGGCGCACGAGAAGCTTGGTCAATACGACGAAGCGGTGAGAGATTTCCGTGAGGCTATGAAAGAGCCCACACATGTCCCGTCTTGCTTGCAAGGATTGGCAATGATTGCTGAAAGAAAAGAGGATTGGGCAGAAGCGATGCATTGTTATCGCGAAGCTCTCATGCATTCTCCAGAGCGATTTGATTTGTGGGGCGGCTGGTTTGATGCTGCCACTAAACTTGAGGAATCAAATACTGCTTTTGAATTTCTCAGTAGTATTGACTACAAGGAACTCATGGACTGGGGGCAACTTTTTGCAGATCGACCAGATCTGGCGCTTAGGTGCTATGAGGCTGCGATTGTTAAAGATCCATCAGAGTCAAATACCTACTTCGTGTGCGGTGATTTGCTATACAAACTCGGAGCATTTCAAGAAGCGATTGGAGTCTACGAAAGCGGTCTTCGACTGAGAATGGACTACGCAGAAGGTTGGTTTGTGATGGGTAATAGTCTTGCTCAAATCAATGCCGATGAAGCAGCGATTCAATGCTATCAAATGGCGCTGAAACTAGATCCGAACCACTTCGGTGCGCAGCAGAATTGGAAGTCAATTGCAGCCTGATGTGAGTGAATAATTGTAAGGAAACCTAACTTTTACAGTTGGGTTTCCTTTTTTAGTTCTTCTTGTTTTATGACCTAGCTTGTGCCAATTGCTGAAGGTCTCGGTTGGGTTGGAAATTGACGTTTTCTTCAACTACCATCACTTCTTCGGTGGGTATATCTCTACCATCTTGCAGTGCAGATACAATGGCGTCGACGAGAATTTCGGGAGTGCTAGCACCGCTTGAAATTCCAACCGTTTTGTAATTAGTTTTCCATTCAGGGCGAATTTCATCTGGTGACATGATTAGATGCGCCTCCGATCCATAGGCTTCGGCTACTTCTCGCAATCGTTTGGAGTTGGAGGATGTTGTTGATCCAACGACGAGAACAAGATCGGACTGCTTTGCAATTTCGCGAATTGCCAATTGCCGGTTGGTTGTAGCGTAGCAAATGTCCCCCTTTTTCGGAGTTTCAAGGTGAGGGAATCGTCGTTTGAGCACGTCAAGTGTTTGAGTGACTTCATCGACGCTTAGCGTTGTCTGGGTGAGGACAGCTAATTTATCATAGTAAGGTACGGAAAGTTTTTCAGCATCTTCAGGCGTTTCAACCAGTACAACGGAACTGGGGTCAACTTCGCCCATGGTGCCTTCCGCCTCGGTGTGCCCTTCGTGACCAATATAGATAATGAAGTAGCCCTTTGATGCGTAGTGCTTTGCTTCGTTGTGAACTTTTATAACCAAAGGGCAGGAAGCATCAACAACTTTTAGGTTTCGATTGACTGAATCTTCTCGAACTTGTGGCGAAACTCCGTGGGCACTAAAAACGACGGGCATTCCGTCGGGAATTTCGTTGACGTCCTCAACAAAAATCACCCCTTTTTTTTCAAAGTCTTTGACAACCCATTCGTTGTGGACTATGGCATGGCGTACATACAGCGGTGTGCCGTGGACTTTAAGTGCAAGATTTACGATCTCAATGGCATAGGCGACTCCGGCACAGAATCCACGAGGTGCAGCAAGGAGAATACGTTCCACGCTTGTATTTTACTTGCGTTTGGATATCGGCTGTTAAAATCCGATGATTATGCAA
>JAPLCS010000222.1 GCA_026392145.1 Fimbriimonadales bacterium
CACTCGGTTTTCAGTCATCAACACATGACCTTTAAGTTTCAGCCGCATGGAGCACTGATTTTGCAGAAGAATAAATTCCTCTGAAACTCGTTCCGATCTCTGGATGCCAACAATCCTTAACATGGCTCTTCAACCTCTATCGATTCAACCTCTATCTTGAGTGGTGTTCTGCCAGAAAAGACGAAGAAACTTGAACAAATGATGCAAAACCTTTCGTACAATGAACTAATGATTACACTTTCTCTGATTTTATCATTCGCACAAGCTACTTATAAACCAGTTTATGAAGTCAGAGATGACCACGATATCAACGGCATCGGTGTTTTTTATATGGGTCGGGAAATTGCTCAAGTCATGGGACACCAAGCGGCAGAATGGCTCGAACGACCAGAAAGATTCGAAGAAGAAGCTCCTCAAATGCTCCTCCAAGGGCTCAAACTTAAACCAGGAATGGTGGTAGCAGACGTCGGTGCTGGTAGCGGGTACCTCAGCTTCCCTATGGCAAAGCAAGTTGGACCCACTGGAAAGGTCTATGCAGAAGAAATTCAGCAAGAAATGCTCGATATAGTGGTAGCAAAATCAAAGCGACTCGGAGTCAAAAATGTCGTTCCCTGGCTAGGAACAACCACAGATACAAAGCTGCCGGAAAATTCAGTGGACCTCATCCTGATGGTGGACGTATACCATGAGTTCGATAAGCCGTACGAAATGGCGGTTTCCATGGTCAAATCACTCAAAAAGGGCGGAAAGCTGGTATTTGTTGAATACCGAAAAGAAGACCCACGCGTCCCCATCAAAGAAGTCCACAAAATGAGTGAGGCACAGGTCAAGAAAGAAATGTCTGTCCTGCCATTAACATGGGTCTCCACATACAAAGGGCTCCCCCGCCAACACATGATCTTCTTCGAAAAAAAGTAAGCATCGTTGCTGGGTAGCAACCGTTGTTGCTCTATTTCCGATTGCCTCCACAATGGCAAATTCCACCCAGGCGAAGCAAACCAAAAACGCTCCCGCACAGCAGCCTGCCAAGTCAGACTCTCTATTTCCACCTACTAAGCTTGGCGCCCATCAATTCACCATCAAATCAGCTAAATTCTCGTCAAGGTTCTTCACGTCAGACGAAAACCATGTCGCCGAAGCTGGAAAGAAGTTCCTCATCCTAGACCTCACTGTTCAGACACTAGGAACTACAGAATTGCCGTACAGTTGGGCAAGCCTCGATTTCACCGTAGTAGGTGCTGATACGGATAACTTTCCCTACCTACCAGTGGCAATCAATCCCGAGAAACTCACCCCGCTGGATTTAGACCTCAAATCCAAGCAAACCATTCCGGTACAAGTCGCCATCAAAGTCCCTGCCGATGACCCCATCCACAAACTCATGGTTAAGGCCGGATCTGATGGTCAGCCAATCCGATTTGACTTACGAAATAAAGTGGCAAAATATTCGGAGGCGTTTGCTGATCCAAACGGAATCACCATCAAAGATTCATCAGACTTTGCCCTCGGTCAATCCTTTCCTAACGATGCACTGAATGTAGTCATCGACAAAGTCGAAGGAGTTCAGTCACCAATAGGTGATTACGATGCGAGCGAAGGAGAGCAATTTTTTGTCGTCTTCGCGACCATTACCAATCCAAGCCTAACAGAGGAGCAACTCGACTGGGGAATCTTCGAGGCGTCAATGTTCGATCAAAACGGAGAACCGATTGAATCCTCTAGTGCAATGTTGAGAGCCGTAGGAAACGACTCGGTAAACACCAAACTTAAAGCCGGACAATTCATCAAAGTAAGAATGCTTTTCCACGGAAACAAATCCCTAACCCCAACCAAACTCTCATTGAAAGCGAGAGCAAGCGAAAGAATCGCAAATCTCAAACTCACAAAATAGAGACACCATCCGATACCTCGCCTAAACACCCAACCCTTCAGTGTCAGATCTCTCAGCGCTCAATAGTGGTGCGTGGTGAGGTCACAAGGCCATCATGAATGGTTTGCTGCAATTCACGCATAACCGTATCACCGGTCGTCAACTGAATCCAACCTATCCTCGGGTTTTCCAAATCCACCAAGATGGTAATCAACGTGGCAAATATGACTGAAAATAGCAATCGGTGCATATTAGGTTTCTTTCCCTGTTTTGCCGTGCTTCGTCCCGCAAACATCGCAGCAATTGCAGTCAAGAACCCCTGAAAAACAAAAATCGGAGTCGGGATATGGGTAAGCACTGTAACCTCTCGTTCCGTCGCAACATCAAGCATACTGTTGATACTGTCGAGCACCAAATTTCTATCCGCGTGCCCAGATCCATTGGTACCCTCTACCGCCAAATCCCATATTTTTCGACCTAACAAATGCGACTTGACCCACTCTTTCTGAGCCTCTTCAATGTTAGGTAAATGACCCGTAGCGGTTATTCTCGAATCAACATATTTTCCAAACTCCTGCCTCAGTTGAAACTGAAACTGAGAAGGAATCAAGTCCGTCCTCAAAAAAGCCGTAGAAATACAATTTGCCTCCTTGACAATCACCGTCCTGCGATTCTGAAATCGATCTTGAGCACTAGACAACGAAAACGCGAGGAGCAAACCCACGAGTGCAAAAACCGCACTATCTACCGTCGCAAGCCCAGAGGTCTCTGGATCAAACTTGAACCTCCAAATTCCATATCTGTGCCCAATTTCGGTACAGATGAAGAAGAAGATCGTCAAAACAATCCAAACTCCAACGGGCAAGAATACAGGATTCATTCGCCCATTCTATC
>JAPLCS010000059.1 GCA_026392145.1 Fimbriimonadales bacterium
TGGAATCCGATCATATCAGCAAGATTCGAGTTCAGATGCCAAAACAACAAAGTTGACGAATTCACTCCCAAGCCCATAAGTTCTCAAGCCCAAAAACTCCCATAGCCAGTTAAAACACATGTCAAGGTGTCCGTCAATTTACAGACGAACACACCTTTGATGCTCCAAGTAAACTAGAGCCGTGAAGTCACTCAAGGTTCTCTCCATGATTATCCTCCTAGGAGGAATCGCAAGCGGTGGAGCCCTCATCTATCTTGCAACGACCCGAGGAAAGTCAGTGCCTGGAGTTGACATGGCACAACCTCGGCATCCTGTCACAGCCGACATGGAAGCCAAAGTCACCAACCTTAATCAACGCATCGCTCCATTTTTCAAACTTCCAGATACCGACGGAAAACCCACCATCATCGGCGGGGCTGGACCTCGCCCTCAATTCCTGTACTTCGTTAAGAAAGGGTGCCCCTGCAGCTTCGACGCTGAACCGCTATTTCAATCTCTCTACAAAAAATTTAACGGCAAGATCGACTTCATCGCTGTCACCGATGCAGAGGCAAAGGATGCTCATAAGTGGGATTTGGACCTCAAGGTCCCCTACTCGGTGGTCTCCAATCCCACCGTGGACATCATGAATGCGTACCAGGCGCCTTCATCGGTATACAACTCACTAATCTCGAAAGAAGGTGTCATTGTGAACCGTTGGGCCGGCTACAGCAAAGCCTACTTAACCGAAATGAACGAAGCGATTTCTAAACTATTAGCAGTACCATTGACTCCATTCGATGTTCAATACGCTCCGATTGCAGGCACCACCGGCTGTTCATTCACCAAGTATCAAGAAGGAAAATCGGTCTGGGACACGCCAAGCAAACAACTGCCAAGCAAAGGCTCAATCCTCAAAGAATCGGCTCAACAGCCGAAATAGTCGACCGGAGAAATAAATTGGCCCGGACGAAGGGATTCGAACCCCCAACCCTCAGTTCCGAAGACTGATGCTCTATCCGTTGAGCTACGTCCGGGCGTGGAACAATAGGATACCCAAAATTCTTTTACAAAGGCTAAAGACGGCGAATTCGATACCGATATTTTAGTAGAGAGAGCGATTTTGCTCCCGGAATGAAACCATGACCGAAGCCTTACAATTACCTATCCTTGGACTCGAAAATGAATTCCCTGAGGACGTGTTTGTGCTTCACCATGCGCCCACCCATCGGTTCGGATGCTACTACCACCAAGGCGTTCACGGACTCGCGTGCTTCTCAACCAAATCCGGCGCCAACAGCTTCGGCGAACACATTGAACTCGATGGCCTATCCGTAATCGCACTCAGCTTTGATGAAGCTCGAGAGGTGGCAAAAGATCGCCCCATGCCCGTCACCGCACTCATGCTGCTCGACAACATGAACTGCCCCAAAATCCACTACGTTCGGTAAGAAATAGCGTAGCAGGTTAGTGCACAGCATCGGGGTTAATTCAATAATTTCCCAAAACCATTCATAATATTTCTGCGATGCTGAAGCAACAGAGCGGGGAGAAGGCACCAAACCACCTAGAACGCCGTGCTGCGTCCGCCGCTCGACTCTCACTCGTCTTCAACTTCCTGCAAACCACTCTCAAATTCGTAGGAGCACTGCTCACCGGATCAATTAGCCTCCTCTCCGAAGCGCTACACAGTGCCAGCGATGTCCTCAGTTCTCTGGTTTCCTTTGTGAGTATTCGTGCCGCCGCCGCCCCACCCGACGAAGAGCACCCGTACGGGCACGGCAAAATAGATACCCTTGCTGGACTCAGCGAAGCCATCCTGCTTTTTCTCTTCGCCATTTACACGCTCGTAACTGCGACCATTCACATATTCCAAAAGCCAGAGGTCACCAAAGTCGATTTAGGCCTTTGGATTCTCGTGATCTGCATGATTGGCGCCGTCTTTGTTTCATTCTCAAATCACAAGGCAGCCAGGGAGACAGAATCCTTCGCACTCCAGTCAAACGTTCAGCACCTGAATGTGGACATCATCACAACCGTGGGAGTGCTGGTATCGCTACTCATTACCAAGTTCACGGGCTGGCAATATGCCGACCCCATTTTTGCCATCGGCCTCTCTCTCTGGCTCGGGTTCAGTAGCCTCAAAATGGTGCACTCAGCGTTCCATGAAGTCATTGACCGAACAATTGATGAAGCGGAAATCGCAAAAATAAAGGAAATCCTCGAGGCAGAATCGGATCTCATCAGTTATCACAAATTGCGCACACGACACTCGGGAGCGTGGCACTACATTGATATTCACCTGGTCGTTCCAAGAACATGGAGTGTAGTACAGGGGCACGAACTCGCAGACCGAGTTGAAAAGAAGATTGAAGCAGAACTCCATCCTGCAGTCTGTACAATTCACATTGATCCCTCGCCAGAATCAATCTAAACTTTGCCCGGCTTCATCCGTAGGGTTAACCCCAGTAAAAATACTGTACACGTTTCTCAGTTAAATGCGGAAGCATTTCTATGGGGGAATCCAGGGGAGTATTCACAGGCAATGATTGACTGGCTAGTTTATATAATGACGGGGGGATTCGCAGGCATCTTGCTTTCGCTGGTTGTCTCGATATTCAAAGTTGCCCCTGGCAAACCTGAGTTCAATTTTGGCCGATGCGTTGCGCTCTGCATGGCATTTACCTACGCAGCACCATTTGCATTTGTCGAATTCCAGTCCAAAAAATTGGGAGATGATATCACAGCCCCTGTTCACTATTACTTTGATAACGAGAGCAGTCTGAACGGGGATATCACCAAAATCAAAGTCCTCTTTGCGACCAAAGAAACCGCGACCGTCTACATGGCAGTAGACGAAATGCAAAGTTGGGGCGGAGTTGACCATCCACTTGCCAAACTCACCCTCAAGAAGAAAGATTGGAAAGCCAAGAACGGCAAAGAATATCGATGGAAGGTCATCCACGAAGAGGTCATCAGAAGTGACCGAATGAGCAAAGAAGGCGTGGTTTGGCCGCCCTATTAAGAAATCGTTCCTAGCTTCCTTGCTGAACGAACTGCGATTAATGTGCGCTCTTTCTCACATCAAGTCCTAAATATTGAGGACAATTCAAAAAACAGGCACTCTGTGGATTTTCACTATTCCATGTAGAATAGAACTATGACTCCCACGCTGAGTTTTTATGGCGCCACCCGAACGGTCACTGGTTCAAAGCACCTACTTTCGGTTGGTAAAGCAGAAGTTCTCATAGACTGTGGACTCTTCCAGGGTCCCAGAGCGTGGCGAGATAAAAACTGGGAACCATTTCCCTTCGACCCCACCAAACTTGATGCCGTAGTGCTGACTCATGCTCACGCAGATCACCTAGGCATGATTCCCAAGCTCGTCAAAGACGGCTACAAAGGTCCAGTTTATGCAACTCCAGCGACAATTGGTCTAGCCAAGATTGCTCTTCCCGACTCGGGAAGGCTACAAGAAGAAGAGGCAAGGTACCACAACCGTCACGGGCTCCGATCCGGTGCGCAACCAATCTACGACGAGCGCGATGCGTTTGAATCGCTCAAGCGCTTCAAACCTGTCCGCTTCCACGAGCGACATGAGCTCCCCGGTGGGGCAAATTGGGTTTACAAACCCGCAGGGCACATTCTCGGCTCCGCATTCGCAGAAATTGGACTACCTAATGGTGAGCTTTTAATGATGTCTGGAGACCTTGGTAGGTTCAACACTCCCATTATCAAGGACCCCGAAATCGTGGACTACTGCGATTATTTGGTCATCGAATCCACCTACGGAGATCGGCTCCACAGTAAGGAAAATCCCCTTGAAAAACTCGAAGAATGTCTTCAATGGGCGTGGCAAAATGGTGGCACAATTCTTATTCCAAGTTTCGCGATTGGTAGAACCCAAGAACTGCTTTACTACTTCCGTGAGCTCCAAAATGCAGGCAGGATGCCCCGCATTCCAATCTATGTTGACTCACCCATGGCAACTTCCGTCACTCAGGTCTATGCCCAGGCGCGTGACGAACACGATGACGAAATGAAAATTGCCATCAGTGAAGGTGAAAGCTCCCTTGAACCCATGGGACTTAACTATATTCGTGATCGAGAGCAATCCAAAGCCTTAAACAAGCAAACCGGGCCGCAAGTTATCATTTCTGGTAGTGGCATGGCAAACGGCGGACGCATTAAGCACCATCTAAAGGCTCGACTCGGCAACGAGAGAACGCTCGTTCTCTTTACCGGATTCCAAGCCGAAGGAACCCTCGGACGCGACCTCATCGGAGGTAATCCGACAGTTTCAATTTATGGTGAAGACGTACCGGTAGCCGCAAAAATTGAGAAAATGAATGCGCTCTCCGCGCATGCTGACCAGGGTGAGATGCTCCACTGGTTATCCTTCTTCAAGACCGCACCCAAAAAGACCTTCATCGTCCACGGCGAACCAGCCGCCCAACAAGTCCTCGCGGAAAAGATAAGACAAGAACTTGGTTGGCACACCGAAATCCCCGAATTTGGAGACCGTTACGAGCTCGGAAACTAGGCTTCAAACGACCAACCACGTCGTCCTTAGTTCCCGAGGAAGGTTAATGAGGAACCTTGCGGGATCAAAATTCCCCAACAGTTGCCACTCAGAAGAGTTGGTTGCAATCATGCAACGTGCCGTCCATGCCTGCCAGACGGTTGACTCATCGCTACAAGCCGTAACCGGCATTACCATGCGTGAACGAGAAACGATGATTGCGAAGCGACTCATTTCCCCTGAATTCGCATGGCAAGAACCAGGACGCGCTGTACTCCTCACTAAACCGACTCACTCAAAGTCAAAGAGCTCTCCCAAAGGGGCTCCCAAGGATTCTCCGGTCGCAGAAGTCAACCCGCCCCACATGCTAAGTGTAATGGTCAACGAGGAGGACCATTTGAGAGTTCAAATGCTCTCACGTGGGCTAGAACTAGATGACCACCGTCTACGATCATTTGTCAAAACACTTGAAGACTATTTGCCATTCGCTCACACCAGACACGATGGTTATCTCGCCTCAAGCGTCATGAACTCTGGACGTGGATCACGGTACTCGGTTCTGTTCCAACTTATTGGTCTCCAACTCACGGGAGAACTACAATCGGTACTCGCAACGCTAGTGACCTCACGAATCACGTTGAGGGGCGCATTCGGAGAGGGCACAAAACCCATAGGCTCATTCTTACAAGTGAGCTCAACGGCGATGGAATGGAAGACATTCCTCATTACTTGCGAGTACTTACTTGAAAAAGAGCTTTCAGCCCGGCGACGACTCTCCGAAAAAGCAATCAACGACTTATCCGAGAAAAGCGTAAAAATGATTTACGAGTCAGATGAAATTGACTTCCCTCTTGCCATTAGGTATCTCAGCCTTCGTCGCCTCATCGCCACGAATAAGCATCCCGAACACCTACTCAAAATTGACACAGAAATAGAGTGCACTGAATCGCACTTTGCAAACTTTTCAGACCCAGATACCGTCACATCTCAACTCGCTCAGCTTCGAAGTCTTCTCGAACTTTAATAAGGGTTCACACCGATTCCGGCTGATACGGCACATAGAGAAAGGGATAA
>JAPLCS010000344.1 GCA_026392145.1 Fimbriimonadales bacterium
AAGAATTGCTTTCCCAAGCAATTGATGATTTGGAGAAAGCGGTCGCAATTAATCCTAATGCGCATTTTGGACGAGAATCTGTCCAGATTGAGATTCTGAAAATGATGCTGAATCATGATGCGGAGACACCTGCGGTCAAGTATGAAGAATGGCAAGTCTGGGACAAATTTGTTGAAACCACCGGGCGTGAGAAAGTGGTGAAGGGAATCATTGGAATGATGACGTTCGGGGGTGGGCCGGATAGCTTTGAACTTGTCCAGTTTTTGCAGAGTGCTCTCCCGTTGAATGATGCGTATATGCAAACTATCGCTGAGCTAAGGCTAAAGGATCTAATTGGGGCGCGAAAACCAGTTTTAGATTTGGAAGTTGGGGTGCATGGAACACTTACGAATGGTGATGACGTTCTAACCCAATACGCTTTGCTTCGAAAAAATGCGATTGAATACAGGGAATTGATTGATGCCTATGTAGAGACCAAACTGAATCAAGGAAAGCATCCAGACAATGACCCTAAATTCTGGGCGGAATGGAAGGAACCGGCGAGAATAAAGCTGGTAAGCAGCAAACAAACGGAAACGGTAGGAATTCGCGGATTTCAAATTGGGATTGCGTTTGTGGTACTGATGGTCGTTGCTCCGTGGGTGGTGATGTTTCTGATTCATCGAAAACAAAAAGCGAGTTGATGCCATAATTTGAACCAATGCTTGACCGTGAACTCATCCGCAAAAATCCTGACCTCGTTCGGTCTGGAATGAAAAGAAAACGGCTAGACTCCGCCCTGGTTGATCAGTTCTTGCAAGTTGATGCCGAGTTCCGTCGCATTGCCACTGAAACCGGAAACGCACAAGCAGACGCTAACCGAATTGCTAAGTCAATCGGGCAATTAATGGGTCAAGGAAAGCGAGACGAAGCTGAGGACGCCAAGAAAAATGCTGCTGAATTGAAAGCAAAAGTTGCGGAATTAGAAGTTGCTGAGAGAGAGATTGAAGCGAAACTCAAACACATTGAGCTTGAATTCCCGAATTTGCCTCACGATTCTGTTCCTGACGGGGATGATGAGACTCAAAATCCGGTTATCAGAGAGTGGGGTGAGAAGCCATCCTTTGATTTTGAGCCACAAGCTCACTGGGATATTGCAGAGAAGTATCAGATGATTGACCTCGCGCGAGGTGCAAAAATCACGGGTTCTGGTTGGGTGGTTTATCGGGGCATTGGAGCAAGATTCCAACGAGCTCTTTTCAACTATATGGTTGATTTTCAGACCTTAAGAAATGGTTACGAGGAAATTTATCCTCCGTTTGTGGTGAATCGAGATTCGCTGATTGGAACCGGCAACCTGCCTAAGTTTGAGGATGACCTTTACAAAACCCAGGACGACTTCTTTTTGATTCCCACTGCCGAGGTCCCAGTAACAAACCTTTATCGGGAAGAAATTTTAGATGCGGCTCAGCTACCCATCCGGCATGCTGCTTTTTCAGGATGCTTTCGGCGAGAAGCTGGGGCGGCCGGAAAAGATACTCGGGGATTACTGCGAATACATCAGTTCGACAAAGTAGAGATGGTGTCATTTGTGCATCCTGATGAAAGCTACTCGGCTTTGGAAGCGATGGTCCGTGATGCGGAGTCGATATTGCAATCGCTTGGACTTCATTACCGAGTGATTGAACTTTGCTCAGGTGATATGGGACCTAAAGCCACCAAGATTTATGATGTCGAAGTTTGGGCTCCTGGTGTTGGTAAGTACCTCGAAATTTCTTCGGTGGGACACTTTGGGGATTATCAATCGCGGCGAGCACAGATAAGGTTTAGACCCGAACCGACAGCAAAACCAGAGTTTGTTCATATTTTGAATGGATCAGGGTTAGCAGTCCCAAGACTTTTTGCGGCAATTCTCGAAGCTTGTCAGCAATCTGACGGAACCGTTGTGGTGCCAGAGGCACTAAGAACATACTTCGGTGCCGATAAGATTGGCTAAATCTGATAACCGGTCTATTGGCTATCTTCCCAATCATCAATATTGATGCCCATTTCATACGTTGGGCCACCGCCAAAGGCGGTATCCAGTTCCGAAATTGACATCAATACTTCGCGTGGCTTTGATCCGTTGCTTGGCCCGACGATGCCTCGTTGCTCCATTTCATCGAGAAGTCTCGAGGCGCGCTGGAAACCAAGGCGGAATTTTCGCTGAATCATTGAGGTTGAAACTTGGCCGTTATCAACGCAGAACCGGACGACTTCTTCCCACATGGGGTCAATATTTTCACCAAAATCACCCGCAGCTTTCACCGGGTCAACTGCTTCAAACTCTGCCGGATCAAATGCATAGTTGGGGCTTTCCTGAGCTCGCCAGTGGGTGCAGATCTTTTGGATTTCTGCCTCGCTCACATAGCAACCTTGAATGCGAATGGGTTTAGTCGCATCTATTGGCTGGAACAGCATGTCACCTTTACCAATCAGTGCATCTGCACCTTTGGTGTCCAAAATGGTCCTCGAGTCGATTTGTGAAGCGACTGCAAAAGCAACACGGGAAGGAATGTTCGCCTTGATGGTTCCAGTGATAACATTGACGGATGGACGCTGGGTAGCCAATACTAAGTGGATTCCGACTGCCCGAGCAAGTTGAGCTAAGCGCACAATGGATTCCTCGACTTCTGCCTTCGCCTGGATCATCAAATCCGCTAGTTCATCAATGATGACTACGATATAAGACATCTTGTCTTGAAAACTTGCGGTGGCGTTGAAGCTTTCAATATTACGAACGCCTTTTTCGCTTAGCATGTCGTAGCGTCGGTCCATTTCTCGAATGACTGCCCTGAGCACCCCCGGTGCTTCTTTGACATCTCGAATGACCGGACAGAGAAGGTGTGGTATTTGGTCAAACAGTGTAAGTTCAACGCGCTTGGGGTCAATCATAACCAGTCGCAGGTCTTTCGGGGTGTTACGCATCAGTAGCGATGTTATGAGAGACGCAAGCCCTATCGACTTTCCGGAGTTCGTTGCCCCTGCAATCAACAGGTGTGGCATTTTTGTGAGGTCTGCATACCGATTCTCTCCAGCAACATCTTTTCCGAGTGATACATAGAGCTTAGATGGGTGGTCCATGAACTCTTTTGATTCCACCAAATCCCTAATATTCACTGCACACGGTTGCGCATTGGGGATTTCCAAGCCTATAGCGGCCTTGCCAGGGATGGGGGCTTCAACCCTTACCTGGGACGCAGCCATATCCATGGCAATGTTGTCGGCAAGTGAGACAATTCGTGCCACCCGAACACCGGGACCAAGTTGAATTTCGTATCTTGTAATCGTTGGTCCAGTGGCCACTTCAACAACATTTGCATCGATGCCAAATTGCTCAAGGGTGCCTTCAATGGTCTCAATGTTCTTCTGCATTTCTTGAGCCGATCTTTTTGGCTTCTCAACTGATTCATTGAGGGTGCTAATTGGTGGCAGTTGGTATCCCTCTTTGGGCGCGCTTGATTCAATATGGAATTCGGGTTCTGACTTCTTGGTGGAGGTAACCCTTTCAGTCAGGTCCTTGATGACAGCAGATCGAGTTTTGACTGGTTCGGCGAGAGATGTTTCTTCTTCGGTCTCTTCGTCCCAAACAAATCCTTTCGGCATTGATTTAGGCTTATTGGGTTCCTCCTCGCTCAGTTGTTTTTTCAACTTTAGTGGCTTTTCGAGTGGTTCTTCTTGGGCAGGAGGAAGTGTGCTTCTTTCTCGAATGTCTTCCATAACGTGTCGAAGTGGTTTGTCAAGGAAACAAACCAGCCCTATGCCTCCCGTTGTCACAAGGGCAACTTTCATTCCTATCGGGCCGAATAAGAGTGAACATAGGTATGCAATGCATCCACCCACATAGCCTCCACTTTGTTCGAGAGCCACTGGGTTGAAATAGTCACCAGCAATGGGCTTTGCCAGTCCACCGAGAATCGCAACCGTTAATAATGATATTCCTAAGGCTGGAACCCAACTTTTCGACTGCTGATTCCCGCGAATGTAAGTGATTCCAAGACTTGTGAGGACAATTGGAAGGACCCATGAACCCTTACCAAACATGTCTTTCATTCCAGCACCGAGGGTATTGCCTACCACGCCAGCGTCTTTGGTTGCCAGAATGATTACGCAGAAGACAGCAAGACCTATGAGCAGAATGCCGATGATGTCAAATCGGCGGTGACTTATTTTCTTTGAGTCAATTTTGGAGGAGGCGCTTGTTTTTGCTTTAGCAGACTTCAAGGGTGCCCGTTTCACAGCTTTCAGCGCTGTCTCAGACGTTGAGCGAGACGACCGCTTTTTAGCGCTCATTGGCTTGCCACTCCGTTCCATTTCATTCGCACCATCCTTGTGCTTGCCCTTTTCTGGACGCCCTGTTAATTATAACGAAAAAACTATTTTTTTCGGTTCTAGTTACCTAAGTTCTTGTTCGTAATCCAGAAACGCTTACCAACGAATAAGATTTGCTCCCCAGACAAGCCCAGCTCCAAAGCCGACGGTTAGTACCAGCATCCCAGGCTTGAGTCTTCCTTCTTCAACTGCTTCGTATAGTGCTAATGGAATTGAACCGCCACTTGTATTTCCGTACTTGTGCACATTCACGAACACCTTTTCAGGAGGAAAGTTAAATCGTTTTGCTGCTGAATCAATGATTCTCAAGTTGGCCTGATGCGGAACAAAAAGGTCGACCTCTTCGGGACTTATGCCCGCTTCTGCGAGCACTTTTTCACAGGCATCACCCATTGCATGCACCGCGAATTTGTACACTTCTTGCCCACGCATAGAAATGCCATAAATGCAGTTTTCGTTAGGTTGGCTTCCTGGAGGGTACTTGGTCCCCCCAAGTTCAATATGAATAGAGCTAGCGCCGCTGCCATCGGAAAACATGACTGTTTTGACGATTCCACGATTTGTATTTTCAACTCCACTCAATACAACTGCACCCGCACCGTCGCCAAACAGGATGCAAGTTGTTCTATCCTCCCAGTTCACTTGCTTTGATAGGCAGTCAACTCCCACAACGATGATATTCTTCATCATGCCGCTTTCAATAAATCCATTTGCAGTGGCAAGAGAGTAGATAAATCCAGCACATGCCGCACTGACATCGAAGGCGCCGGCGTTCCGTAATCCAAGTTCGTTTTGGACATAGGTCGCTGTTGATGGCCACAGATAATCGCCTGAGACAGTGCCGACAATCACCATGTCAATTTCATCTCGGCTCAGACCAGACTTATCGAGCGCTTCTTTCGCCGCATCAACAGCAAGTGTGCCTGTCCCTTCGCCTTCGGCACAGAATCGTCTTTCTTTAATGCCAGTTCTTTGAA
>JAPLCS010000374.1 GCA_026392145.1 Fimbriimonadales bacterium
GAGGTTCTTTGGACCCTCTTCGACATCCCTAGCATCGAAGAAGGTGGTGTCAAAGTCTATCTCAACACCATTCTCAGTAAATGCTCCCGCATTTTCGCTTCCTCCGTATCCTCAGTATTCGTGGACAACGGCAAAGGTGAACTCGAGTGCATGGCATCACTCGGAGCAGATCTTGCCTTCAAAGCAAAAATCAAAGTGGGGGTCGGTATCGCGGGGAGTGCGCTCCAACATGGCGTCGCGCTCATTGTCAATGACCCCTTACAAGAAGTCCTGCTGGCAGGCCAAGTGCAGCACAAACGCCAAGATGTCGGCAGTGCTATGGTCATTCCGCTCATCTCCAACGAACGCAAACTAGGGGTACTTAACCTAGCCAGAAAGAAAGAAGAGAGTGGATTTAGCGAAGACGACCTCAGAAAAGCAAATAGCCTCGCTCACCAAATTTCACTTGCGGTCGCTAACTGGCACCTTATTGGTGAAATCCAGTCCGCCCACGACCAAATTCAATCGGTTTTTGACCTCCTCAACGTCGCTGTGTTAGTTTGGGATGGGGAAAGAATCGAGCGCCGTAACCCCGAAGCCGAGAAAATGCTAGGAACAGGAAGCTTTGAAGAAATCATTCAGTCTCTCCCCGAACCCCTCGGAAAAGCCCTACTACAAGCAAGATCCGAAGCCGAATATGGCCAAGTCAAGAAGTTCCAAGTAGACCACCAACAGATTTCCTGGATATTGAACGCTTCCCCACTCCCGGGCCTTGGAGTGCTTTTCATGATCGAAGACATCTCACACGCCGTTCAAACCTCCCATGAACTCTCGCGAGTACGCCGGCTGGCTGAAATCGGACAACTTACCGCCGCCATTGCTCATGAAATCCGTAACCCTCTCACCGGCATCCGGAGTGCCGCCCAAATGATTACGATTGCACCGGAACAAAGCGAGGTCCTAGCGAAGATTGTGGAAGAAGAAGCCATCAAACTAAACGACCTCTGTAGTCACTTCCTCGACTTTGCCCGCCCAGTAGAGCCAAACCTCAATCCTTACGATTTAACCGAAATCGCAACCCGCCTCGCTTCGGTACACCAAAGTGATTTCGACCAGGCAAAAGTTCAACTAAAAATCGAAACCACTGCACCGTGTCTCAAAGAGATTGATAAGAATCAAATCGAGCAAGTTATGCGCAATTTCTTACTTAATTCTCTACAAGCTACGTCAGAGGGTGGCAGTGTGTATCTCATCATCCATCACGATGGATTTGAAGTTTCGGATACGGGAATTGGAATGGATAAAAGCATTTTAGAATCCCTTTTCACACCATTCTTCTCAACCAAAGCCAAAGGCACAGGACTCGGACTAAGCAACTGCCGAAAGCTCATCGAAGCTCACGGTGGTTCAATTGAAGTCACCTCAGAAGTCGGGAAAGGGTCTAGTTTCCGCGTCCGATTAGCCGAAGATTTATTAAGAGTCGCTTAAAAACGAATCACCTTTATTTCACTCAGAGTTTCTCTATGAATTCCAAACCACGCATTCTTGTAGTCGACGACGAACTGAATATCAGACGCATTCTTCAGATGGCGTTTGACAAGGTGGGTTATCAAACTCTGGTAGCGGAGGATGCAAGAGAAGCAATAAAACTCCTTGAATCCGAAAAATTTGACTTGGTCATCACCGATGTCACCATGCCGGGAATGAATGGCTATGACTTGCAAAAACAAATTCAGCAAGTGTTCCCAGATCTGCCCGTGATCATCATGACCGCATTTGGCACCATTCCCCAAGCTGTCGCTGCGATTCGTAACGGAGCCTTTGAGTACATTACCAGACCATTTGACCTCGATCAACTCAAGAGAATTGTAAGTGCCGCACTCGAAGGTGATTCTCCGAAGAAAAGAACCGCCAAACCCAAAGTGGTGTCCTCCAGCGACCCGTTCCTGGCAGTATCTCCCGTAATGAAGAGTGTTCTCGAAACAGTTCGCCAAGTTGCTGACGCAAAAGCAACCGTTATGATCGGTGGGGAGAGCGGAGTTGGAAAAGAAGTGGTTGCCAAAGCACTTCACACACTATCAAGCCGTGCCAAGAAACCATTCATCGCCGTCAGCAGCGCAGCCCTCCCCGAAAGCCTTTTGGAAAGCGAGCTGTTTGGTTATGAAAAAGGCGCCTTCACAGGAGCAATTGGTAGCAAAATCGGTCGATTTGAAGCCGCAGACAGTGGCACACTCTTCCTCGATGAAATCGGTGAGATACCGCATTTTGTCCAAGTCAAACTACTTCGCGTACTCCAAGAAAGAGAAATCGAACGGCTTGGAAGCAACAAGCCCACCAAAATTGACGTGCGACTCATCACCGCTACCCACCGTGATCTCAAAGCCGCTGTAGACGCAGGAACATTCAGACTTGACCTACTTTACAGACTCCAAGTGGTAGAAATTGTCATCCCACCTCTCCGAGAACGAATCGAAGACATCGTGCCTCTCGCGAACCTCTTCCTCGCGAAGTACTCCGAAGATAGCGGAAGAGAACCGTTGCAAGTCACCCCACAAGCCGAAAAGGCACTGCAAGCCTACGCGTGGCCCGGCAACGTAAGAGAATTAGAAAATACGATAGAACGTGCAATGGTGCTCGCTCC
>JAPLCS010000270.1 GCA_026392145.1 Fimbriimonadales bacterium
CAATACCAAGTCATCATGAAGCCTTCTCCCGAGAACATCGTGGACCTTTACATGGGTTCGCTCGATGCCATCGGGATTGATACATCCAAGAACGACTTTCGACTCGTCGAAGACGACTGGGAAAGCCAAGCGGCCGGAGCAAGCGGTGTAGGTTGGGAAGTTTGGATCAATGGAGCCGAAGTCACGCAATTCACCTTCTTCCAACAAATGGGAGGAATTGAATGCAACCCCGTCTGCGCGGAAATCACTTACGGTCCAGAAAGACTGTGCCTAATGCTGAATAACCAACAATCATTCTGGAAAGACCTCCAATGGTCTGACTCGCTTTCCTACAAGGATGTGGACTATCAACTCGAACTCCAAGACAACGTCTACAACTTCGAAGTAGCTTCAACCGACATGCTCTTCAAAATGTTCGACATGTACGAAGAAGAATCCAAGCGCACCATCGAAACTCCGGTTTATTGGGATGCTCACCAAGGCATTCTTACTGCAATAGAACCTGACGAAACAGATTCTACTGAACCACCCTCTGGTGCTGGTCCCAAAGCACTGGTCTATCCAGCAATGGACCTTGCACTAAAGTGCTCACACGTATTCAACCTCCTCGATGCACGAGGTGCTGTGAGCGTAACCGAGAGAGCCAAATACATCAACCGAATCCGGGCAAGAATTCGAGCGTGTTGCCTCAAGCACGTAGAGCAATATGCCGTAAAAGCATAAAACTCGCCTGACCAAACTCTTACGATTCTGCAACTTTATTGGTGGTCCAACCGTCTTTGAGTTCGACATGTCAACAAATCGACAAACTGCCGGCATTATCGCCCTGGTTCTTGGAATTCTAGGTTTCGGATGGATTGGCGTCCACAAATTCATGATGGGATACAACAAGCAAGGAATCATCATGATTGTGGCGACCCTTTTAACGTGCGGAATAGCAGGTGTTATCTTCACCATCATTAGCATCGTGGAAGGAATCATTTACTTGACTAAGTCCGATGCTCAATTCGACATGGAATACTCTGGCGGCAACAAGCCCTGGTTCTGATCCTAAAGACTTTCTAGTCACAATACTGCCCGGTTCAAAGTCTCCAGCGTAATCTTGAACCGGGTTATGCAAAACTAAAGGAGATGAGCCAACACTCCTGGTCAGGTGTATTTCCTGCTGTCACCACTCCATTCCACGCTGATTTATCAATCGACTTCAAGGCACTAGAGGCTCACCTAGAAGTTCTTCTCGATTCAGGCGTAAAAGGGTTCGTAATGATGGGTTCCTTGGGTGAAAATCTCGCCCTAACATGGGATGAAAAGTTTGAAATCCTCAAAGCCACCAAGCGGGTCGCCAACGGCAAAGTCCCTGTGCTCAGCGGAGTCGCAGAAACTTCATCCAACCAAGCAGCTCTCTACACTCAGAAGTGCGCAGCTATTGGAATCGACGGAATCATGCTCATGCCTGCCATGGTCTACCGCGCGGACTCAGACGAAGCACTCGCGCACTACAGAACGGTAGCCAAAGCCACTGACCTTGATATCCTCATTTACAACAACCCAATTGCATATCACGTTGACCTCACTCCCGAACACCTCGAAATACTCTGTAACGAAAGCGACAAATTCGTCGCAATCAAGGAATCAGCGGGAGACGTTCGAAGAATCACAGACATACGGAACAAAATTGGTGAAAGACTCACCATCTTCGCAGGAGTAGATGATCTCGCACTAGAATCTGTATTCCTAGGCGCAACTGGGTGGGTTGCAGGTATCGGGCTCGCTTTCCCGTATGAGAACCAACGACTATGGGAACTCGCCATGACCGGCAAGTGGGACGAAGCTCGCGAACTCTACCGTTGGTACACGCCTCTACTCCACCTCGATGTCGGACTTAAGTTCGTTCAAAACATCAAACTCGCTACCCAAGCAACTGGATACTGTGCCGAACACGTCCGACTCCCAAGGCTGCCATTAACCGGCGCTGAAAGACAAAGAGTTCTCAATGTGATTGATGAAGGAATCCGCAATCGACCAAAGTTGTAACCAAGTCAATTAGAACTCTTACCGGGCGAAAACAAAGAAGGCAATGAACATCAGGGTTATTGATTCTCATACGGGTGGAGAACCTACTCGAGTTGTACTAGATGGTTGGATCATCCCTGAAGCCATCAGCCACGATGTAGTAGCAATTCGGAATTGGATAGACGAAACTCAAGCCAATACCAGAACAGGGCTACTCTGCGAGCCCAGAGGCTCCAGCGCCTGGGTGGGAGCACTATTAGTGCCTCCAAAAGCACACCATGCCGTTGCAGGAGTAGTCTTTTTTAACACCCACGCCACCTTGGGAATGTGTGGACACGGAACAATCGGACTCGTCGAAACACTGAAGCATCTTGAAATGTACGAGGAAGGAGAAGCGATTATCGAAACTCCAGTCGGTGAAGTTTCCGTGCTAGGTCACCAAGATGGATCAGTTGAAATCAAAAATGTTCCCTCTTACCGCTTTCAAGCAGATGTAGAAATAATCCTGCCAGACTACGGAAAAATTATTGGCGACATTGCATGGGGTGGCAACTGGTTCTTCTTGGTCAAAAGTGGCGGTCCCATCGTCAATCTCGCAAACCTTAAACAGTTAACTGCTTTCACTGAACAAGTAAAAACCTTTCTGAAAGAAAATGGGATTACCGGCGCAGAGGGTGCAGAAATTGACCACATAGAAGTTTTTGGTGCGCCACAAGTCCAAGGAGCAAACTCAAAAAACTACGTTCTTTGTCCCTCATTTGATTACGACCGGTCTCCATGCGGAACCGGTACAAGCGCAAAACTTGCCTGCCTATACGCCGATGGAAAGTTAGCTATAGGGCAAAAATGGATTCAGGAAAGTATTACAGGCTCAACCTTTACTGGTTGGCTAGAAGAAATTGACGGGCAACTCATTCCTCACATTCAAGGGAGCGCCTCGATCATTGCCGAATCGACCTTACATTTCCACGAAAAAGATGAGTTTCGATGGGGGATAGTGTGAGCGAATCTGTTGCGATTGTAGGCGCTGGGATCATCGGTCTATGCAGTGCACACTTCCTCGTCGAGCGTGGCTACCAGGTCACTGTTTTTGATCCAGAGCCCGTAGGCAACTGCTCGGTGGGTAATGCGGGAATGGTTGTTCCAAGTCACTTTGTACCTCTGGCTGCTCCAGGGATGGTAAGAATGGGGCTCAAAATGCTCACCAATTCAGAATCCCCATTTGGATTCAAAATCCCACCCACAATAGATCAACTCCTCTGGTCACTCAAATTCATGCGAGCCTGCAATCCAGTTCATGTAGCAAAACATGAGAGTCTTTTGCGAGACATGAATCTCCATAGCCGCGCACTCTACGACACCATGTGCGACTTTCTCGGAATAGGAATTGAGTGGCACAAGAAAGGATTGTTGATGCTATGCGCCAAAGAGGAAACGCTTGAACATGAAGCAAAACTCGCAGAACGTGCCAACGAAATTGGTGTTAAAGCAAAAGTTCTCAATCAAGAAGAACTAAAAGCCGCTGACCCATCAGTTACCATGCATGCCGCAGGAGCCGTGCACTTCTTGGATGATGGTCACCTTACACCCCAAAACTTTATCCTTCAACTCAAGGAATCTCTCAAATCGAGGGGAGTGAATTTTATCTCCGACCAAGTGATTGACATCCGATCCACTCAAGAATCAGTGGTTCTTCAAACTCAATCAGACGCCCATACTTTTGCTCAAATTGTTATCGCTGCCGGAGTTCTCAGCTCCGATTTGTGCAAGAAACTAAAAATAAACCTTCCCATGATGGCGGGGAAAGGATATAGTTTCAATCTCGAATCTCCAACAGAAACTCCAGACCTCTGCTCAATCCTAGTAGAAGCGAGAGTCGCAGTCACCCCAATGGCATCTGGCTTAAGATTTGCTGGCACCATGGAGCTTGGTCCACCTGATCAACAAAAGAATGAGAAACGAATAAAGGGCATCAAGAAATCTATTCCTAACTATTTCCCAAAATTTCAACCAACCGACTTTGATAACAAAGAAGTTTGGCTTGGTCACCGACCCTGTTCGCCAGACGGCATCCCTTATATTGGCCGAACCAATCACTTTCCACGAATAACAATTGCAACTGGTCACTCAATGATGGGTCTAAGCCTTGGCCCTGTAACAGGCGAATACGTTGCACAAATCGTCTCAGATTCCATCACATCCCCCTACCTCACACTCCTAAACCCGAACCGATATGAC
>JAPLCS010000328.1 GCA_026392145.1 Fimbriimonadales bacterium
AGAGGCGAGTGGGCCGACAAGCCTGTAGTTATCAAAACAAAGAACTACGTTGAGACTGGTAAGGATTACAATAAGTCAGACAATTTGTTTGATGTCCCAGGCGCCAAGCCAAAGTAAGGACGAAGAATAATGCCGCTCGTTAGAGCGGCGCAGCACCTGGCGGTGCTACAATTCACCGCCGGGAACTATGCGGCAGCAGTTCGGTGAACTCCGCCAGGGCCGGAAGGCAGCAACGGTAAATCGATTCTCTGGGTGACATAGCCCTCCCGGCGTTGAGCTTTTTAGGTTTTTTCACGTGGCACAGCTTGCTCTTTATCGAAAGTATAGAAGTCAGTCTTTTGAAGATTTGATTGGTCAAGAGCATGTTGTTAAGACTCTTCAGTCTGCGTTAAACACGAACCGTGTTGCGCAAACGTTTCTTTTCACTGGACCAAGGGGAACAGGGAAGACCTCTTCCGCTCGATTGTTGGCGAAGGCGCTTAACTGTGAGGCTGGACCTTCGGGAACACCTTGCAATGCATGTGACCATTGCAAAATGATTACTTTGGGTACTCACCCTGACGTTGTGGAAATGGACGCCGCAAGCGATTCTGGTGTCGAAGACGTAAGAGAGAAAATTGTTGAGGTCGTCTCGTATGCGCCAATGATGGCCCGAACAAAGGTCTTCATTATTGATGAAGTGCATGACCTCTCTGCCAAGGCATTTGATGCGTTGCTAAAAACTATTGAGGAACCGCCCGCTCATTTAGTGTTTATTCTCGCAACAACTGAGTACACCAAAGTTCCAGCCACGATTCGATCTCGATGTCAAAAATTTGAGTTTCATCGTGCGACTTTGAAAAACTTGACAGATCGCCTCACTTTTGTGTGTGAGAGTGAAAATGTTAAGTTCGAACCCGCAGCTATTTCTGCTATCGCACGAATGGCTGACGGGGGATTCCGTGATGCATTAACGCTCCTTGAGCAGGCAATGTTGGTATCTGACGGCGAGGTGACACTTAATGTTGTTTACGACCAACTTGGTTTAGTGAATGAGGAGGCAATTGACCGTCTTCTCTTTGCGATTCAAGGTGGAGAGATTGCAACTGTCATTGAAGTTTTGGAGACAGTTATCCGTAGCGGTAGAGATCCTAAAGCGTTATTGGAGTCGATGTTGTACCGATTGGCCGACTTAACACGAGTCGCTTTTGCGGTTAAGTCAGATGAATTTGATTCTGTTCGAGAATCTTCGCTGCATGATGTGGCAACTCGTATGGGACGAGACTATTTGGTTTCAATTCGCTCAACATTAGCTGAAGCACACAAGGTGATTCGAGACATTTCCCTGCCAAGGCTCTGGCTGGAAAGTGAGTTTATTCGATTGTCCATGTCAGGGAATGGAAGCAGTAATAGTCTTGCCGCACGTCCTGCTCAAGTGGCAACTTCAGTGCCTGTGGCTCCGACGCCTGAGTCAACAACGGTGCCTCAACCTACTCCAAACGTAGTTCGAGAAGAATCGATCGTAATCAAGCCGGTTTCAGATACTAATGAGCAAGTTGAGGTGGGTCCTTCTGAATCTGTAGCAAAGGCGATCAACGAACCGCAGGAACCGGCGGTTTCGAAAGTCGAAAACGCAGAACCTATCGACCCTTCACAGAAGATGCCAGAGTTGGAAACTTCTTTGAATGAAACTCAGCAAGAGAAGAGCATTTGGGATGAGTTTCTTTCTAAGCTACCTTTGAACCCCGAAACCGGAGGAGCCACTCCGCACGCAATCAAACTCATCAATTCAATTCTCATCCAGGACACCGGCGATAAGTTGATCGTGGAGATTGATAAAGAGATTCACCACCAATGGTTTTATGCTGATGTTAATCGGATAAAGTTTTTAGCTGATCAATTGCATTTAATTGGGCGAGAAGGAACCCAGATTGAGTTGGTGGCTGAAAAAAAAAATGACGTTCAGTTGAGTGAGTCTGAAGCGGTAGAATTACCCTTAAGCGGAACTCAGTTGGAGCAATCTATTCGGCGAGAATTTGGACTAGATGCTCAGTTTGACAAGTGATTGTAAAAATTTCGAACAAAGGAATAAATAACTATGAAACTCCCTAAAGGACTTGGTGGCGGCGCCTTCGGTGGCGGCCTTATGCAGAACGTTCAGAGCGCAATGGCTCGTGCCCAGAACCTCGAGCAAGAACTTGAGCAAGAGACTTTCAATGTTGATAAAGGGCCAGTAAAGGCAACTTTTGACGGAACAGGTCGAATCAAAACGTTAAAGATTGACAAAAGTGTGGTTGATCCTGAAGATGTCGAAGCCCTTGAAGATTTGATTATTGGCGCTATTCGTGATGGATTTGAAAAAGCTGTTGAGCTACGAGCTACTCGTGTGGAAGAAATCACCAAGGGTTTGCCTCCCATTCCTGGTCTCGGACTGTAAACCTTGCTTTTTGCCAAGCCTCTTGCCGAATTAATTGCGGAATTGGAAAAACTCCCTGGAGTTGGTCCTAAATCGGCTCAGAGGCTGGCTTATCATTTACTTCGTGTGCCCGACCATGAGGCCAAACGGTTGGCCGACGCAGTGGTAGCAGCCAAAGAAAAGCTGAAGTTTTGTGCTCGTTGTCAGAATATCTCAGAGAACGAAGAGTGCGAGATTTGTCGAGATATACGACGAAACAAGACGCTTCTTTGTGTTGTTGGTGAGCCAAGGGATATTGTCGCCATTGAACGAATAAACGACTATCATGGGCTTTATCATGTGCTTCATGGCTTGCTCTCTCCCATTGATGGAATTGCTCCTGAAAACCTTCGAATTAGGGAACTGCTGGTTCGGCTTCAGAGTGAACCGATAGACGAGGTCATTGTCGCCACTAACCCTACCATTGAAGGTGATTCAACCGCCCTTTATTTAGCAAAGCTACTCAAGCCAGCGGGGATAAAGGTGACACGAATTGCTCAGGGAATGGCGGTAGGTGGTGAATTAGATTATGCTGACTCCGCCACCCTCATATCCGCTTTAGAATTTCGCCGCGAAATGTAATTGCGTATTTGAATTAGCAACAACGATTACTTCTTTAAGAGGAAAGTCAGCGGCAGGTGCAATCGTTTGGTCCATGATTTTTCGGAGTGGTCTTCGCCACCAAAAAAGAGACTTACGTATTGGTTGCTGTTCCATCCTGACTTCTTAAATGTCTCATCAACGGATAGTTGCCCAGGACCGTAAAGAGCGTCCAAGGTTTTATCTCCTCGATCAAAATAGAATTTGTGATTTGCTTTGTTTGGTAAGTGGGTTTGAATGTACGTATTGAACGCATTCGCGCATAGGGAAGCGTCAACTTGCATGCTTCCCGGCCAATGTGTTGATATGCAGGCTGCACCACCAAAGACAGTGGGATACTCGCACATTGCATACATGGAAATAAGGCCACCCATGCTTGAGCCTGCGATGAAAGTGTTTGAGACATCCGCTTTGGTTGAGTAGTGTGAATCGATGTAGGGTTTAAGCTCATTAACGAGAAATTTGAGATATTGGTCTGCCAGAGGAGCACCTTTCAATTCGTTTTTAATTATTTTGTTTTGAATTTCGGAGGGCAACTGTGCCAATGGTTTTTGTGGGAAATAGTCTGTATGTCGATACTCCCCTCGGTTATAGGGACCTACCACGATGCAGTTACGGATAGCACCGATTTTGGTGAGTTGTGTCACAACTTCGTCAACATGCCACGCTTGCTTGTTCCAGGTTGTTGATGCGTCAAAAAGCATTTGTCCATCATGCATGTATAGAACGGCGTATTTTTTATTGGGTGAATAGTCAGATGGGAGCCAAATGTCCACGTTACGACTCAAACCCTCCGAACCAAAATTCTTCAGATGTTCAAGCTTGCCGACGGTTGGTTTTGGATTTTCATTCTGTTCGGCATTGGTTGTGCTAGGAACCAGAAGAAAAGTGGCGGCAAAGAGTGATCCCATCATCTCGTTATTGTACTAACAAGATTTGAAGATGTAAATAAGTGGTCCCCACTGATTGCGGGAACCACTTATATGTCAGCAGGTTGACATTTACTGCTTGGGTGTACTTACGGTAGGCAGACCTTTTGCCACAAATAATTTATTTACTTCCGCTAAATCTTTTGAGTAAAAACCTTGTATCAGAGTGAGCTCATTCTTGAGTAGAGTTGAGAGTTTTGCAAATACATCTCTACTCGAATCGGTAGGTGCAAAGTTGCTGCTGCTCACTGTACTTATAAGGGCAGCAATTCGATTGTTTAATCGAATTGGATAGTTGAGAGGATCCTGCCCTGATTTCATTTTTGTTTGATACAGTGCCTCTTCAGCTATCGTAAGTTTTGCGATAAGTTGAGAAACAGGCTCTGATGTTCCCATTTTGGTAAGGTTTTCTTCGAGCGATTTTCGCACCTCTCTAATTCCTAGAATGGCGTTTTGACACTCGTTGGTTTTGGCAACAATTTCCATTGTGAACTTAAATTTCTCAATTAAGTCTGCTTCGGTAGCCTCATGACTAGGATTTTTTCTCAATCTGAATTTTTGTGTTTCAGATACGCTACCTGCAGTCATGGTGACGGTGTATTCGCCTGGAGGAGCCTCAATAGGCGACGAGAACGCTCCCCAAAGAATCATTCCAGGTATTGATTTGAATGAGGGATAACTGAGGGAAGTGGAGAATCGGTTGAACCCTTTCTTTACATTGAGAGAACTGATCGACTTGACAATTTTTCCGCTGGAATCCTTAAACTCAATTTTTACTGGGCCTACCTCAGGTAAGTAGAAGGAATAGACAATGCCAGACAAAGGGTTAGCTCCCTCACCTACAAGAGAACCGCCCCACTCAGCGAGCGTGGGATTCTTGGGGTCGAAGAGTTTGGGACGATTGATTTCCATGTTTGCAGCAAGTTGATGCAGCGGTGTGATGTCATCAAGGATGTAGAATCCGCGACCGTGGGTCGCAATGACTAAGTCATGATCCTTCCAAGCAATATCATGGACGGGAGTTACGGGCAGATTATTGCTCAGTGATGACCAATTTTCTCCCGAATCGAAGCTGACCCAAACGCCATTTTCAGTCCCGGCATACAGCAGTCCTTTTTTCTCTTTGTCTTCACGTATGACACGGAAAAAAGTGTCTTTTGAAATGCCCTTATTGATTGGCTTCCAAGTCTTTCCAAAGTCTGTCGTTCGGTAAGCGTATGGAGAAAAATCGTTGTTCTCATGGTTGTCAACCGCTAAATAGGCGGTTCCTGCGTCGAACGGTGAGGCTTCAATCATGCTCGCCAGGCCATTGCGAGGCATAGAAGGTGGGGTGATATTTGTCCAGGTTTTGCCACCATCGCGTGTAATGTGGATGAGACCGTCGTCTGATCCCGTCCAGAACACATTCTTGTCCTTGGGAGATTCAGCAAGCGTGAAGACAGTTGCGTAGTATTCCACGCCTGTGTTGTCTTTGGTGATTGGACCGCCGGAAGACTGTAATGTTGAGGGGTCATTTCGAGTCAGGTCGGGACTCATTTTCTTCCAGGTTTTTCCTCCGTTGTCACTTCTGAGTACGAACTGAGAGCAGGTAAACATCACATTTGGGTTGTGGTGCGAGAAGAGGATCGGATAGGTCCATTGGAATCGCTGGTCAAGGTCAATGGCACCATGTCCCATTGGGTTGTCTGGCCACGGATCAACACTCCTCGTCTCTTTTGTAAGATGGTTGAGCATTTCAAGACTGCCACTGTAGTTACCACCAAATACTATGTGAGGTTTGGTGGGATGGGCCGATACATAGCCACTTTCACCACCGGCAGTACTTGTCCAATCGTCCTTCGTAATGCCATTACCTGTGGTGCGACTTGGTATTCGGACTGTACTGTTGTCTTGTTGGGCTCCGAGCACATTATATGGGAAGGAATTATCGGTAGAGACATGGTAGAACTGGCCGGTTGGTATGGTGAGTTCGGTCCAAGTGACGCCGCCGTCTGTCGATACACACGCACCTCCATCGTTTGCTTCAATCATTCGTTTAGGGTCGTCTGGAGCAATCCATAGGTCATGATTGTCGCCATGAGGCACTCTTATTGAAGAGAATGACTTCCCGGCGTTGGTGGACTTTCCAAATCCAACGTTTAGAGCATAAACACCTTCCTTGTTTTTGGGGTCGGCAACTACATGGGTGTAATACCAAGCTCGCTGCCGATAGTTGCGGTCCTCATTCATTTTTTGCCAGGTCTGACCAGCATCATCTGACATAAAGAGTCCGCCATCCTCTGCTTCAATCTGTGCCCAATAGCGGTTGGAGTCAACAGGCGAGATGGTAAAGCCAATTTTTCCAAGGAGACCTTGGGGAAGACCTTTGTTTCGACTCAATTCTGACCAGCTTTCGCCTCCATCGGTTGATTTGAAAAATCCGCAGCCAGGTCCTCCGCTACTGAGGCTGTAGGGAGTTCTGAACACTTCCCAATTTGCAGCGAGTAGCACGTCTGGATTGTTGGGGTCAATTGTTAGGTCAACGGTGCCAGTGTTAGCACCGCCAGAAAGAATTTTTTTCCAAGACTTACCTTGGTCAATTGATTTGTAAACTCCTCGATCAGAAGATTTCCCGTACACGGGACCAAGTGCCGCCACAAAAAGTACATTGGGGTCTTTGGGGTGGATAATCACCTTGGAAATATTTTGTGTCTCCTGGAGACCCAAGTGGGTCCACGTTTTTCCGGCATCTTTTGAAAGATAAACGCCATTGCCATGAGAAATATTGCCACGTATATCTCTTTCACCAGTGCCAGCGAGGACGATATCGGGATTCACCTCGGATACTGTAATTGCGCCTACCGATGCGGTCTTGAAGAAGCCATCTGAGACTGGAAACCATTTCTTCCCACCGTCCGTTGTTTTCCAGACTCCACCACCAGTTGCCCCGAAAAAGTATTCATTAGGACGAGATTTTGAACCTGTAACTGCGATTGAACGTCCGCCTCGGTATGGACCAATTGATCTCCATTTCAAATTCGAAATAAAGGGTGTTGAATCGAAACTTGACGGTACCGCTTTGGTTGAACTTCCTAACTTTGGTTGTAAAAAATATTCCAGTTCGGATGGATTCGCGATTGCGTATGGACCGAAGTTGTAAAAAGTGCCGCAGACGATGAGGGCAGAAAGGAAAAGTTTGTGTTGCATATTTCCAGAAACTTACCCCGTAGCAACGTGGTGGGATGATTCTGGAGTTGTAAATGCTCAGAGTTTTAGCTTAATGTCTCAACGTTGCAAAAGAGATTTCCGTATACTTTCACTATGGAACCTAACGCCATGGAACGTGATGCGTTGTATCAAGACGTGTACGAGAAGTACATGAACTTTATCAACCCAAACCTTGCTAAGCTCATGGGCTTTGGGGGATTTGGGGTCGAAATGCGGGCTGAAGGTTGCTACATTTACGATCACGAAGGGCGTCAGTTTTTAGACTGCCTGGGAGGATATGGCACTTTTTCCTTTGGGCATCGCCATCCTCGAATCATTGACGCAGTCAAGCGGCAATTGGACATCATGCCGTTGAGTGGTAAGGCATTTTTTGGACAAAATGCGGCGAATTTAGCAGCAAAGCTTGCTGAGTTGACCCCAGGTGACTTGAAGGTTAGTTTCTTTTGCAACAGTGGAACTGAAGCGGTTGAGGCTTGTTTGAAATTAGCGAAGGGAGCCACTGGCAGAGTTAAGATTGTCAGCACAGAGGGTAGCTATCATGGCAAAACGCTTGGTGCTTTGGCGGCAACTGGAAGAGCTAAGTACCGAAAAAAGTTTGAGCCTTTGATGCCAGGAGTTGAGTTTGTTCCCTACGGAGATGTTGAGGCGTTGGTAAATGCCGTTGATGATCAAACGGCTTGTGTTATTCTGGAGCCAATTCAGGGAGAGGGTGGAATTATTGTCCCTCCGGATGGATACCTAAGAGCGGCCCGTGAGGCTTGCGATAAGCATGGGGCATTGTTAATTTTTGATGAAGTTCAAACTGGAATGGGACGAACAGGTTATCGGTTTGGATGTAATCACGATGGCGTTGCACCTGATTTAATGTCACTTGCGAAGGCAATAGGAGGTGGTGTTATGCCTCTTGGGGTGGCTGTTTATACTGAAGATGTATACAACAAGGTGTTCGGTGAGAACCCGCTGGCTCATACGAGTACCTTTGGTGGGAATCCTTTGGCATGTGCGGCTGGATTAGAAGCCCTTGCAGTCTTGGAAGAAGAGGGTCTTGCTGAGCGCTCAAGAATATTGGGTGAGAGGATGCTGGCCGGATTTAGAAAGATCCAAGCAAAGTTCCCCGAATTGTTAGCCGATGTCCGAGGAAGGGGGCTGATGATTGGTGCAGAATTTTCCATGGATGAAGTTGGTGAAGTTGTGGTTGCGACCTTGATGAAGCATGGTGTGTGTGTTGCCTATACACTGAACAATCCGCGAGTACTAAGGTTTGAGCCACCGCTTACGGTCAGTGAAGAGCAAATTGAAAAGGCCCTGGCTGCTTTTGAAGATGGGTTGCTCGAGACGCAATCACTTTTGGCTCTATTGGTCTAGGTTGATGCTTTGCCAATCAATTAAATTTGTTGTTGAGATTTAGTTAAGGATAAAAAATGTGAGCCAAATGGCTAGTTCTTTGCGATATTCTCTGGTTATGTTTGCTTCACTTTTACTTGGATGTCAGAACATTGGCCCATCGTTGCCAAACGGAGGATTTTTGCACGCTCCCTATCTTCAAATAGGGGAGAATTCTGTGGTTAAGAACTCGCTTGATGAAGCATGGTGTGTGTGTTGCCTATACACTGAACAATCCGCGAGTAC